>NZ_DATMGA010000015.1:0-55888 GCF_035555955.1 Eoetvoesiella sp.
TCAACTCCGCGCTGCCGCCGATCTGGTCTGAAACACCCATGGCGATCGGTGTGGTGATGGAGCGTGGCAACAGCGATAGCATCGTTTGTCCGTCCATGCCCAGGAGCCGGCACAGCACCACCGTGGAAAGAATGCCCGTGAGCGCGCCCACCAGCAGGGCGATGGAAATCGGTATGAAATTGCGCTTGAGTGCGGGCAACTGGCCGATCAGCGGCACCGCCAGCGCCACCGTTGCGGGCCCGAGCAGGAAGTGGATGAACTGCGCGCCGTTGAAATACTGGTCGTATCCGGTATGCGTGACCAGAAGCAGCCCCACGATGACCACGATCGATACCAGTACGGGATTGAGCAGCGCGAATCCGTGTGCCGTGTCGTAGAGCCGCTTGGCGAGCCAGTACACGCCGACCGTCAGCGCCAGCCAGAGAAGGGGCTGGCTGGCCAGATAGACCCAGATCGCCGCGAGCTGCATGGTCTATTCCTCCAGCGTCCGCGCGCCGTGACGCCTGAGCAGCAAGTGCAGTGTCCAGGCTGTAGTCAACAGGGTGATCGCCGCGGCTGCCACGAGCACCAGCCCGATCTGCCATACCTGATCCGCTGCCTCGCGCCAGTGGGCAATGATTCCCACCCCTGCGGGTACGAAGAGCAGCGAGAGATTTTCCAGAATCGGTTTCGTCGTGCGTACCAGCGCCGTCGGCGCACTGCCGCGCCAGAGCAGATAGGCGAAGAGCAGCAGCATTCCGATCACCGGCCCCGGTAGAGGGATATGCAGAAACTGCACCAGCAAGGTGCCGATGAGCTGCATCAACAGCAGCCCGGCGATGGCTCCGATCATGCGCGCCTCTCTTCAGTGAAGTCGGGCGTTAATAGTAGCGTACTCCGGCTGCCTTCTTTGCTCCGTGCTGTTGGTCGTCAAGTCAGGGGCGCGCAATGGCGGTTCCGCCATATACGGACGCGGGGTCGATCTTGACGTCGATCAGCAATGGGCGCTTGCGGTCGCGCTTGGCCAGGGCGCCCATTGCGGCCTGCAGTTCGGCGCTGCTGGTCACGGTCTGCGCCTGGCAGCCGAAAGCCTCTGCGATGCGCGCGAAGTCGCGCGACGGCAGCAGCGAAATGTTCGGATCCATGTCGTGCATGGTCAGGGCAATGTGCTCGGCGCCGTAGCTGCCATCGTTGGCGATGACGACCACTAGATCCAGCTGCTCGGCCACGGCGGTGGCCAGTTCGCTCACGCCGCTGAGCATGAAGCCGCCGTCACCGGTAACGAGCAGGGTAGGCCGGTCTCCGGCCGCCTTGGCGGCGCCCATGGAGGTGGCCGCGCCGAGGCCGATGGACGAGAAGCCGTTGCCGTCGACATAAGAGCGCGGATTCGGCACTGAAATCACGTTCCAGAACGCGAACATGAAACGCCCGGATCCGGTGAGGAACACACGATCCTTGGGCAGTGCCTCTTCCAGTGCAAAGGCCACCTCGTAAAGGTCGACGGTTCCGGCAGGCGTCGGACGCACGAGTTTCTTTTGCGCCTGACCGTGATAAGCCTGGAGTTCCTCGAGCAGATGGTCGCTGCGCGCGCCGGAGCCGGGAATCTCGGCTTCATCCAGCCACTTGACCATGGCGTCGGCCGTCAAGCCAGGATCGCCGACCATACCGACGGTCACTGGCGTGCAGCGTCCGATTTCACCCGCTACCGGGTTGATCTGGATAATGCGTTTGTTGCGGGTCAAGCCGCGCTCGCCCGACGTGTATTTGTTCAGGCTGGCGCCAAACACGATCAGGCAGTCGCTGCGGCCAATGACGTCGAGTGCTACGTCGTGGCTCACGGTTCCGGAGATGCCGAGGTGGAAGGGATCATCGGCAAACAGGCCTTTCCCGCGCAACGAGGTTGCCACTGGCGCCTCGATGCGGCGCGCAAAACGCAATACTGCAGCCTCGGCTTCCGGGCCGCTCACCCCGCGCCCGGCGATAACGACCGGCAGGTGCGACGAGGCGATGATGCCGATGGCGTCATCCATGTCCTGGCTGCTGGCAATGGCGCTGCGCGTCTCGGGCAGGCGCAGGTAGGGTTTCTGGTATTCGACTTCCTGCCACTGGAACTCCACCGGCATGTTGAACACGATCGGCCGATGCTCGCTGTGGGCGCGGTAAAACGCGCGCGCCAGATCCTCGGCCACGGTCTCCGGGCTGCGCAGCTGCTCGAAACCTGCGCCGGTCGCGGCAACCAGCTCCCGCTGGTTTATGTTCTGGGCGTGCTCACGGTCGATCACCGGGGTATCGCCGGCGAGCAGCACCATGGAAGTGCCTGCCTTGACGCCTTCGACCAGGGCCGTGACGGTGTTCGCCAACCCGGGGCCGTGGGTGACCGCAGCCACGCCAACCTTGCCTGCCACGCGCGCCCAACCCTGAGCCATCAACACGGCGCTGCCTTCATGCACCGCCGCCACATAGTGCCCGTTGCAATCACGGCGAAAACTGTCGATGACGTATACACAACCGTCCCCGAGCACTCCAAACAGTTCCGTACAACCCAGGTCCGACAATCCCCGGGCAATGGCTTCGTAGACTTTCACGGTTTCTCCTCTAATCATCCAATTTCGAATGAATCCTGTTGCCGCCTCCCCAGCTGGATCCTGAACCACCCTGGGAATACTCGTCTACAACGCAGGCTGGAAAACGCTATCTACGGCAGACAGCTCGGCGGCTCCTCATCATTAACGGGGGCACTGGTATTCTATTAGACTCGTTTTTGCGATCGATGTAGCGAATGCCAATGTTGCCAGTAGATGTTGGTCATGCGTTGTTTATGTTCCTTGAGGGTGGCGGCCAGCCTCTTGTCGAGTCGGACAGGCTTGAGCACGGCATTGAAGAACGCCTGAACGCAAAAAAGCCCAAACCGAAGTTTGGGCTTTTTTTAGAATTTGGAGCGGGAGACGAGTCTCGAACTCGCGACCTCAACCTTGGCAAGGTTGCGCTCTACCAACTGAGCTACTCCCGCATTTTGCTGCATTTTTTCTTGGGATATTTGGCGCTGTTTTAAGTGCCGTATTCCGAAGAAGCTTCGCAGTATATAGTAAATTTTTTGGCCGTGCAAATCAGGTTTTGATTGCTTGCCGGGTGTATTACCCGGGTTTATCACCTAACCCGCGCCAAAAAATAAAGCTGCATTCAGCAAAGACGAAAAGTATAGCATAATTTCATTTTCCTTTTGGGCAACGTTTTGCTGCACGTAATCTCTCAAGATCTGACTTCCTGCAATACGCTGGGCCTGCGTTCGGGCGCGTCGGCGCTGGTGCGCTATCGGCATGCCGACGAATTGCCGGAGTTGTCGCGGCTGGCGGCGGAGCATGGCGCTGTGTTCGTGCTGGGCGGCGGCAGCAATGTGGTGCTGGCACCTCGGCTGGAGTCGCTGGTCCTCAAGGTGGAGTCGCGCGGTATCCGGGTGGTGGAGGAATCCAGCACCGAGCTCGTCGTCGAGGCGCAGGCAGGGGAGTGCTGGCACGACTTTGTCGCGCTGTGCATGGAGAACGGTTGGCCGGGCCTTGAAAACCTGGCCTTGATTCCGGGCACGGTGGGCGCGGCGCCGGTGCAGAACATTGGCGCGTACGGGGTCGAGCTGGATCAGCGGCTGCACAGCGTGGTGGCCTGGAACCTGCAGGAAGGCCGTTTGCGGGAGCTGTCCCGCGACGAATGCCGTTTTTCATATCGCGACAGCTTTTTCAAGCATGAACCCGCCGGGCGCTGGCTGATCGTGGCGGTGCGTTTTCGCTTGCCCCGGCCATGGCGGCCGGTTCTGGGCTATCCCGACCTTGCCCGGCATCCGGTTCTGCTGGCGGCAGGCAAGGCCGTCGAGGCCCGGCAGATCTTCGAGGCGGTCTGCGAAGTGCGCCGGCGCAAGCTGCCCGATCCTGCGGTGTTGGGCAATGCGGGCAGTTTTTTCAAGAACCCCATTGTCGGCGCCGAGCGCTACGAGGCATTGCGCAGGCAGTACGAACAACTGGTGGCCTACCCCCAGGATGACGGCAGCTACAAGCTGGCCGCGGGCTGGCTGATCGACCAGGCAGGCTGGAAAGGCCGCCGCATGGGGCCGATGGGTGTCCACGACCGGCAGGCGCTGGTGCTGGTGAATCACGGCGGCGCCAGCTCGCGGGACATTGCCGCGCTGGCCGAGGCCATTCGCGCCGACGTGCAGAAGCGTTTCGGCGTCTTGCTGGAGCAAGAGCCGGTGAACGTTTCCTAGGATTTCAGGGGTGCGGGCGGCGGAAGCCGCCCATGTGCCGGGCCAGGATTTACAGTTGGGCGGACAGCACGTCCTGCATGTCGAACAGGCCGAATTCTTTGCGGGCCAGGTAGCGGGCGGCGCGCAGGCTGCCCTGGGCGTAGGTGGCTCGGCTGGTCGAGCGGTGGGTGATTTCGATGCGTTCGCCGGTGCCGCAGAAATAAACGGTATGGTCGCCCACGATGTCGCCGCCGCGCACCACCGAAAAGCCGATATGGCCGGTTTCGCGGGCGCCGGTTTCGCCGTGGCGGGCCCAGTCGGCAATGTCGTCCAGCTTTTCGCCCCAGGCGTTGGCCACGGTTTCGCCCATGATCAGGGCGGTGCCGGAGGGGGCATCCACCTTGTTGCGATGGTGGGCTTCGAAGACTTCGACGTCGTAGCCGTTGTTGAGCAGCTTGGCCGCGAGGTCGAGCAGCTTCAGGGTGGCGTTGACGCCCACGCTCATGTTGGGGGCGAAGACGATGGCAACTTTATGGCTGGCCGCCTGGATGGCCTGCTTGCCTTGCTCGTTGAAACCGGTTGTGCCGATGACGCATTTGACGCCATGCTTGATGCAGGCTTCCAGATGAGCCAGCGTGCCTTCGGGGCGGGTGAAATCGATAAGGCAGTCGGCCTTGGCGAGCTCGTCGAGATTGTCGGTAATGAGGACGCCGGTGTCCTGGCCCAGGAAGGCGCCCGCATCTTGACCAAGGCAGGGGGACCCGGCGCGATCGAGCGCGACAGTAAGGCTCAGGTCGGCGGCGTTGAGAACGGCTTCGATCAGCATGCGGCCCATGCGGCCGTCGGCTCCAGCTATGGCAATACGCATTGTTTCCTCTAGCGCAAGGGTTGGGGGGAGGATTCGTTCGGCAGCGTCAGCGTGTCGCTGCCGGGGGCGTTGATTCTAAGGCCCGTGCCTTCGCCGGACAGCGTCGACGTGCTTGCGGCCTTGTCGCGGCTTGCATCATTGCTTGTTTCCGAGCTTGGGACGGCGTGGGTTTCCGTGGTGGTGCCGGCGGCATTGGGCGCGGCCGCATCGGCTGCCGGCGCGCTTGCCGCAGCGGCGCTTTTCGTGGCCGAGGCGGCCTGCTCCTTGGCGCTGTCCGTATCGGAAGAGGGCGCGGGCTTGGCGCCGTTATCGGTTTTCTGGAAAGGCTGGCGGTCGGGTTGCTGGTCGCCTTCCCAGTGATCCAGGACGTCGCCTTTGAACCATACTGTGAACTTGCGCTCTTCGGCTTTGCCGTAGCCCGGCTTGTTGTAGTAGGTGTAGTCCCAGCGGTTGGTACGGAAAATGTCTTGCAGCACAGGGGTGCCGAGCACGAAGCGCACTTGCTCGCGCGTCATGCCTTTTTCGAGCCGGGCGACTTGTTCGGAGGTGATCCAGTTGCCCTGCTGCATGTCTGTTTTGTACGGAAAGCCCCATTTCGTGCCCCCGCAGGCCGACAGGACGATGGCCAATGCGCCAACTGCCGCGCCGGTGCGCAGCTTGAATAAGAGTGATGTTGCGGTAGTCAGCACGAAGCGCCCCTGTTATATGAGGTAGGATAAAACCGTTATCATAATGGTTTAAGAATAAACGCATAATAGCGTTAGAATGAACCGGGCGCCGGGGTTGTTGCCCGGCGCCTCAGCTGTCCACCTTCCGCCAGAGACTATTTTATCCATGAACGAACAAAATGAACTGAAGAACATGGGTTTGAAGGCAACGTTTCCGCGCCTGAAAATCCTGGACATTTTTCGTAAAGCCGATCATCGCCATCAAAGCGCCGAAGATGTCTACCGCGCGCTCATCAACGAAGACGTAGACATTGGCCTGGCCACCGTCTACAGGGTGCTCACTCAGTTCGAACAGGCGGGTATCCTAGTGCGCAGCCAGTTCGATGGCGGCAAGGCCGTGTTCGAACTCAACGACGGCGACCACCACGACCACCTGATCTGCACCAATTGCGGCAAGGTGGTCGAATTTACCGACCACGACATCGAAAAGCGCCAACATAAAATCGCCAAGGATCAAGGCTTCGTGCTTGAAAGCCACACCATGATGCTGTACGGCATTTGCGGCGACTGCCACACCAAAATGCGCTAAGGCGCCTGCCGGCCCGGGCGGTTTCCGCCGCCCGCCGTTCGTGCTTCTAAGCGGCCAGCATTTCCCTGGCGTGCCTGCGGGTGGTGTCGGTTATGGTCAGCCCGCCAAGCATGCGGGCCACCTCGTCGATGCGGCCCTGTTCGTCCAGGGCTTCGATTTGCGACAACGTAATGCCCTTGGCGGTTGTCTTGCGCACTTCGTAATGATGCGTCCCGCGCGCGGCAACCTGAGGCAGGTGCGTAACGCATAGCACTTGGTGGCGCTGGCCCAGCTCTTTGAGCAGACGGCCGACGACTTCCGCCACGGCGCCTCCCACCCCGGTGTCCACTTCGTCGAAAATCAGCGTGGGCACGCGCGCCGCCTGGCTGGCAATGACCGACAGCGCCAGTGAAATCCGCGCCAGCTCGCCGCCCGAGGCCACCTTGGCCAAGGGCCTTGGGCGTGTTCCGCCATGGCCGGCCACCAGGAACTCGACGCTTTCGTCGCCCTGGGCCGAGGCGGGCGAGGGGGTTAGCTCGATCTTGAAGCTGCCGCCCTGCATGGCCAGGGTTTGCATGGCTTCGGTGACCAGCCCCGACAGCTTTGCCGCGGTTTTCTGGCGGGCCTTGCCAAGCTGCTGGGCAAGCTTGCGGTAGTCTGCCTGGGCTTGCGCGGCGGTTTCCCGCAGCGCGTCGATGTTTGCGGCGGCGCTGTTTTCGCCAAGCTGCCGCAGCAGTTTCTGGTGCAGTTCGGGAAGCTCGCCCGGCTCGACACGGAATTTGCGCGCGGCATCGAAGATGCTGGACAGGCGCTGCTCGGCTTGCGCCAGGCGTTCGGGGTCGAGGTCGAGCTTGTCGAGGTAGCTGTTGAGGTCGGAGGCGGCCTCGGCGGCCGCGATGCGGGCCGATTCGATGGCCTGGCCGATGCTGTCCAGCCGGGTATCGTGGCGCAGCAGTTGCGAGATTTGGTGCGCGGCGGCGTTCAGATACGATTGCGCCGAACCCTCGTCGTTGTCGAGCGCGGCCAGCGCCTGCGTTGCGCCTTCGAGCAGGGATTGGGCGTGGGCCAGGCGGCTATGGTCGTTGCTGAGCTTTTCCCATTCGCCTTCCTGCAGGCCCAGGCTGTCGAGCTCGGAGGCCTGGCGTTCGAGCTGCTCGCGTTCTTCCTGGAGCGTGGCTTCGTTGCGCTGGGCCAATGCCAGCGCCTTGTCGGCCTGCTGCCAGTGCTGCCAGGCTTGTTGCACCTGCCGGGCAAGCGCGGTGTGGCCGCCCTGGGCGTCGAGCAGTTCGCGCTGGCTCGATGCCTTGAGCAGGCTTTGGTGGGCGTGCTGGCCGTGGATGTCGACCAGGTGTTCTCCCAGTTCGCGCAGTTGGCCCAGCGTGACCGGCAGGCCGTTGATGAAGGCCTTGCTGCGTCCCTGCTGGTCGATGACGCGCCGAAGCACCAGGACGTCGTCGGAGTCCAGCTCTTGTTCGGCAAGCCAGCCGCTCAGGCTTTCGGGGGCCTGGAAAACGGCGCTGATGTCGGCCCGGCTGGCGCCTTCGCGTATGGATCCGGCATCGCCGCGCGCGCCCAGCGCCAGCGACAGCGCATCGATGAGTATGGACTTGCCGGCGCCGGTCTCGCCCGAGAAGACGGTAAAGCCCGCCTCGAAGGGGATTTCCGCCTGGTCGACAATGACGAAGTCACGGATGTGCAGGGTGCGCAGCATGGCTTATTCGGTTTCGTCCGACAGTTGCGGCATGCGATTCCATTGCAGCTTGCGCCGCAGGGTGGAAAAGAAGCTGTAGCCGATGGGGTGGATGAACTGGACGGTATGCTGGGCCCGGCGCACGTCGATGCGGTCGCCGGGCTGGCAGTCGGACCAGGTTTGCATGTCGAAGTGCACGCTGGCGCCGGATTCGACGCGGCCCAGCGCGGTGATGGTCATGCTTAGCAGCCCGCTGTCGGGAATGGCGATGGGCCGGTTCGACAGCGCTTGCGGCGCGACGGGTACCAGCAGTATGCCGTTGAGCCGGGGGTGTAGGATGGGGCCGTTGGCCGAAAGGGCATAGGCGGTGGATCCGGTGGGGGTGGCGATGATGAGGCCGTCGGCGCGCTGGCTGTACATGAACGAGCCGTCGAGCTCGACGCGCAGTTCGATCATGCCGCCCCGTCCCGCACGGTTGATGACGACGTCGTTCAGGGCGATGCCCGAGAACAGGGTCTGGTCGCCGCGTACGATCCGTCCTTCGAGCAGGATGCGTTCTTCGACCTCGAAATTGCCGTGAATGACGCTGGCCAGCACGTTGGTGGCGTCGTGCAGGGGGATGTCGGTGATGAAGCCCAGCCGGCCATGGTTGATGCCGATAAGCGGTACTTTGCTGGGCGCGAGCATGCGGCTGGCGCCCAGCATGGTGCCGTCGCCCCCCATGATGACGGCCAGGTCGGCCTGCCGGCCGATTTCTTCGTAGCTGGCGACGGGGTATTCGGCAAGGCCGGTGTTCTGCGCCGTTTCGGCTTCGATCAGTACCTTGCATCCCGCCGCCCGTATGGTTTCGGCCAGACTGCGCAAGGGGGCATCCAGACCCGTATCCTGGTGCCTGCCGATAAGTGCGACAGTTTTAAAATGCATGTGGGAATACCTTGTCGAGTTTTTTTTAGGATATTTAGGATAAATTGATTATATGTTCCCCCGGGGGGTTGTGGCTGTACGTAAAACACCCTGTTTGCCGCCGAATTGCGTAATATACGAATATGGATGATCGAGCCAAAGCGCTTTTAAAAGCCCTGATAGAACGTTATATCGCCGACGGGCAGCCCGTGGGTTCGCGCACGCTGTCGAAAGTATTCGACCTTTCGCCGGCCACCATACGCAACGTCATGGCCGACCTCGAAGAGCTCGGGCTTATCCATAGTCCCCATGCCTCGGCCGGGCGTGTTCCCACGCCGCGCGGCTATCGCATGTTCGTCGACAGGCTGCTGGCGGTCCAGCGCTTCGAAGTCCTTCAGCCCAGCGAGATCCGCGAAATGCTGCCGGCCGCCGAGCCCAGCCGGGCGGTCAGCGCCGCCGCGACGCTTTTGTCCAACCTGAGCCAGTTCGCCGGCGTCGTGCTGGCGCCCAAGCGCGCCCAGGTGTTCCGCCAGATCGAGTTCATCCGCTTGTCCGAAAAACGGGTGCTGCTCATCATCGTCACGCCCGACGGCGACGTGCAGAACCGCATCCTGTTCGTGCAGCGCGACTACCTCGAGCAGGAACTGCTGGAAGCCAGCAATTTCTTCAACCACCATTTCGCCGGCATGTCCTTCGAAGAAGTGCGGGTGGCCATCGCCGACGAACTGTCTTCCCTGCAGGCCGATATTTCCCGCCTGATGCAGGCGGCGGTCGAGGCCGGCACGGCCAAGGTCGACACCGACGAATCCGTGGTCATCTCGGGCGAAAGCAAGCTGCTCGACATCTCCGAAATCGCCTCCGACATGGATCGCCTGCGCCGCATGTTCTCGCTGTTCGAGAAAAAAACCGACCTGCTGCAGCTGCTGGACGTATCCAGCCGGGCCCAGGGGGTGCAAATCTACATTGGCGGCGATTCGCAATTGGTGCCCATGGAGGATGTCTCGGTCATCACCGCGCCTTATGGCGTCAATGGCAAGGTGGTGGGCACCTTGGGCGTCATCGGTCCGACCCGCATGTCCTACGAGCGCGTCATCCCCATCGTCGACATCACCTCCCGCCTGCTGTCCAATGCGTTAAGCCATAATCAAACCTGATCCCGCTTCATTGCCAGCCCGTTTTCGCCGCCGGCATTGCCGCGGCTTTGCTTTTGCCAGGAATTTCCGTGTCCCGATTTCTCCCCGAGCCGTCCGATCCGCATGCCCTCGAGGCTACCCCTCCCATCCGCCTGGCCGGGCCGATTGGCGTTCTCATGATCAATCTGGGCACGCCCGACGAGGCGACGGCGGGCTCGATCCGCAAATACCTGGGCGAATTCCTGTCCGATCCCCGCGTCATCGAAATGCCGCAGTGGCTTTGGCAGCCCATATTGCGCGGGGCGGTGCTGCCCTTGCGGCCGCGCAAGCTGGCGCCGCGCTATAGGGAAATCTGGCTGGAGCAGGGGTCGCCCCTGCTGGTGTACAGCCTTGCCCAGGCCCGGGCGGTGCAGGCGGCGCTGGTCGGGACGGGGATCGATGCCGTGGTCGAAGCCGGCATGCGCTACGGCAACCCTTCCATCGCCGATGCGCTGGCGCGCTTGCGCGGCCGGGGGTGCGAGCGCATTCTTGTCCTGCCCATGTATCCACAATACGCGGCCAGCACGACGGCCACCGCCGTGGACGCGGTCATGGCCTGCCTGGCGCGCGTGCGCAACCAGCCGGAACTGCGTTTCGTCAAGCGCTACAACACCGAGCCGGCCTATATCGAGGCGCTGGCCCGCCAGCTGCGGCAATTCTGGCAGGAGCGCGGCAAGCCGCAGCGCCTGCTGCTCAGTTTCCATGGCCTTCCCCGTGTTACCGTGGAGCAGGGCGATCCCTATCACCGCGATTGCATGGAGACCGCCCAGGCCTTGCGCCAGCATCTTGGCGAAGACGGGCAGCTCGTGCACGTGGCGTTTCAAAGCCGTTTTGGCGCCCAGCGCTGGCTCGAACCCTACACCATGCCGACCCTGCAGCAGTGGGCCAGGCAGGGCATTGCCCAGGTCGACGTACTGTGCCCCGGCTTCCTGGCCGACTGCCTCGAAACTCTGGAGGAAATCCAGATGCAGTGCCGAGACGCCTTCCTGGGCAGTGGCGGCAAGCAGTTCCGCTACATTCCCTGCCTGAACGGCGATGCGCAGTGGGCCGAGGGTCTTGCCCGGCTCATCCGGCGCCATATTGAAGGCTGGCTGGCGGGCCGAGGATAGTCCGGATGGGCAGGCCCTGCTTGCAGACGGGGCGATCAGGGCCGGTTCAGGGCTTGAAGTTGGGGAAAACGTCCCCACTTTCATACAATCAAGTTTATTTCGTAGCGGAGTTCCCCCATGTCGTCAACGGATCAACCCTTTGATTCCAAAAAAGAAAACCCAGCAACGGACACGTCCGAGAAGCTCGAGATCAACGAGCCCGAAATCGTGGAGTCCGATATCGAGCAGCCGGAGGATCTGGCTGTCTTGCTGAAGAACGCCGAAGCCCAGGTTGCCCAATACTACGAGGAACTGCTGCGCGCCAAGGCCGAGGTCGAAAACGTTCGCCGGCGCGCCCAGGAAGACGTGGCCAAGGCCCGCAAGTTCGGCACGGAGTCGTTCGCCGAAAGCCTGGTGCCCGTCAAGGACAGCCTCGAAGCCGCCCTGGCCCAGGCCGACCAGACCGCCGAGGCCTGGCGCGCGGGCGTGGAAGCCACCCTCAAGCAACTGGTCGGGGCTTTCGAGCGCAATCTGCTCAAGGAGGTCGCGCCCGAACCCGGCGACAAATTCGACCCCCACGTGCATCAGGCCATTTCGTCCATTCCGTCCGAACAGGCCGAGGGCGCGGTGGTCCAGACCTTGCAGAAAGGCTACACCATCGCCGAGCGCGTGCTGCGGCCGGCCCTGGTCACGGTTTCGTCCGGCCAGCCTGCCCAGTAGAGTGCAGTGCACCATAAAACATAAAACACGGGGAAAAACGGGCTTGAAAAGGCTGTGCCAGCCCCCACTTGTAGAACATCTCGTATTTCATCATTCAAGAATATTTTTCAGGGTTGCAGATCATGAGCAAAATTATCGGTATTGACCTTGGCACCACGAACAGCTGTGTTTCCGTCCTGGAAGGCGGCAAGGTCAAGATTATTGAAAACTCCGAAGGCGCGCGCACGACGCCTTCCATCGTCGCCTACATGGGGGACGGCGAAGTGCTGGTCGGGGCTCCCGCCAAGCGCCAGGCCGTCACCAACCCCGCGAACACGCTGTACGCGGTCAAGCGCCTCATCGGCCGCAAGTTCGACGAAAAGGCCGTGCAAAAAGACATCCATTTGATGCCTTACAAAATCTTCAAGGCCGACAACGGCGACGCCTGGGTCGAAGCGCAAGGCAAGAAGCTGGCGCCTCCCCAAGTGTCGGCCGACGTGCTGCGCAAAATGAAGAAAACCGCCGAGGATTACCTGGGCGAAGAAGTCACCGAGGCCGTCATCACGGTTCCGGCCTACTTCAACGACAGCCAGCGCCAGGCCACCAAGGACGCAGGGCGCATCGCCGGGCTGGACGTCAAGCGCATCATCAACGAGCCCACCGCGGCGGCGCTGGCCTTTGGCATGGACAAGGCCGAAAAGGGCGACCGCAAGATCGCCGTGTATGACCTGGGCGGCGGCACCTTCGATATTTCCATCATCGAAATCGCCGACGTCGATGGCGAAAAGCAGTTCGAGGTTCTGTCGACCAACGGCGACACCTTCCTGGGCGGCGAAGACTTCGACCAGCGCATCATCGACTACATCATCACCGAGTTCAAGAAGGAAAGCGGCGTCGATCTGTCGAAAGACGTGCTGGCCCTGCAGCGCCTGAAGGAATCCGCTGAAAAGGCCAAGATCGAGCTGTCCTCTGCCCAGCAAACCGAGATCAACCTGCCGTACATCACGGCCGATGCCTCGGGCCCCAAGCACCTGAACCTGAAGATCACGCGCGCCAAGCTGGAAGCGCTGGTCGAAGAACTCATCGAGCGCACCATCGAGCCTTGCCGCATCGCCATCAAGGACGCCGGCATCAAGGTTTCCGAGGTCGACGACGTCATCCTGGTCGGCGGCATGACCCGCATGCCCAAGGTGCAGGAGCAGGTCAAGGAACTGTTCGGCCGCGAGCCCCGCAAAGACGTCAACCCCGACGAGGCTGTCGCCGCGGGCGCCGCCATCCAGGGTTCCGTGCTGGCGGGCGACCGCAAGGACGTGCTGCTGCTGGACGTGACCCCCTTGTCCCTGGGTATCGAAACCCTGGGCGGCGTCATGACCAAGATGATCCAGAAGAACACCACGATTCCCACCCGGTTCTCGCAGGTGTTCTCCACGGCCGACGACAACCAGCCTGCCGTGACCATCAAGGTGTTCCAGGGCGAACGCGAAATCGCCGCGGGCAACAAGGCGCTGGGCGAGTTCAACCTGGAAGGCATTCCTCCGGCAGTGCGCGGGACGCCGCAAATCGAAGTCACTTTCGATATCGACGCCAACGGCATTTTGCATGTGTCGGCCAAGGACAAAGGCACGGGCAAGGAAAACAAGATCACCATCAAGGCCAATTCCGGTCTGACCGATGAAGAGATCGAACGCATGGTCAAGGACGCCGAGGCCAACGCCGAGGACGATCATCGCGTGGCCGAGCTGGCGCAAACCCGCAACCAGGCCGACGGACTGGTTCATTCCACGCGCAAGTCGCTGGAAGAGTACGGCGACAAGCTCGAGGCCTCCGAGAAAGAGTCCATCGAAGCGGCCATCAAAGACCTCGAGGACACCCTCAAGGACGGCGACAAGGCTGCCATCGACGCCAAGATCGAGGCGCTGTCCACCGCGTCGCAAAAGCTCGGCGAGAAAATGTACGCCGACATGCAGGCTCAGGCCGCGGCGCAGCAGGGCGGCCAGGCGGCATCCGAGCCAGCCGACGACAACGTCGTCGATGCCGACTTTAAAGAAGTAAAGCGCGACCAGTAAGGCTATGCCCTGATGGTTCAGAGCCCGATTTCCGGTGTTTGGCTGGAAATCGGGCGCATTTTTTTGATGTGAAGAGCAAGAAGGCGCCCGCGGCGCTATCGAAATCATGGCAAAACGCGATTTTTATGAAGTTCTGGGCGTTGGCAAGAACGCCACCGAAGCAGAGATCAAAAAGGCCTACCGCAAGCTGGCCATGAAATACCATCCGGATCGCAATCCGGACAGCAAGGAAGCGGAAGAAAAATTCAAAGAGGTCAAAGAGGCCTACGAAATACTGTGCGACGAAGATAAACGCGCCGCCTATGACCGGTTCGGCCATGCCGGGGTCGATCCCAATGCCGCCGGCGGCGGCATGGGCGGCGCCGGTTTCTCCGATGCCTTCGGCGATATCTTCGGCGAGATCTTCGGCGGCGGCCGCCGCGGCGGGGGAGGGCCCCAGGTATACCGGGGCGCCGACCTCAAGTACACGCTGGAAATCAGCCTGGAGCAGGCCGCCAGCGGCTTCGACACCGAAATCCGCGTGCCCAGCTGGGAGAACTGCGATACCTGCCACGGTTCGGGCGCCAAGCCCGGAACCCAGCCCAAGACCTGCCATACCTGCGGCGGCAGCGGCGCCGTGCGCATGCAGCAGGGATTCTTCAGCGTTCAGCAGACCTGCCCCACTTGCCATGGTTCGGGCAAGGAAATCACCGACCCCTGCACCGCCTGCGACGGCGTGGGCCGCATCCGCAAGAACAAGACCCTGCAGGTCAAGATTCCCGCAGGCATCGACGACGGCATGCGCATCCGCTCCACCGGCAACGGCGAACCGGGTGTCAACGGCGGCCCTTCGGGCGACCTGTATGTGGAAATCCACCTGAAACCGCATGGCATTTTCCAGCGCGACGGCGAAGACCTGCATTGCGAGCTGACCATTCCCTTCACCACCGCGGCCCTGGGCGGCGAGCTGGAAGTACCCACGCTTAGCGGCAAGGGCGAAATCACCATTCCCGAGGGCACGCAAACCGGCAAGACCTTCCGCCTGCGCGGCAAGGGCATACGCGGCGTGCGCTCCAGCTATCCCGGTGACCTCTACTGCCACGTTTCCGTGGAAACGCCGGTGCGCCTCACCGACGAGCAAAAGAAGATTCTGCGCCAGTTCGAAACCTCGCTCAGCCAGGGCGGCGAAAAACACTCGCCCAAAAGCGAGTCCTGGACCGACCGGGTGAAAAGTTTTTTTAGCTGATTGCCGGCTTGCCGCCCGGGCTGGCTCCGGCAGCCCGGGCCTCGATCCTGAGCTTGATTCATCCGCGCAGATCGAGTGAAATACCGCGACTTGAGTGATTTTTACCGACGAGGATGCGGTGATAGGGGTTTTCGATTCTGGCAGTGGCGGCCTTGCGGTGCTGAAGGAACTTCGCGCGTCGCTGCCCGATCAGCGCTTCATTTATTACGGCGACCATGGCAACGCGCCCTACGGCGACCGGGACGCCGATTCGATCTACGCGCTTACCTTGTCGTCGCTGACCCAGCTTTTTGCCATGGGCTGTTCGCTGGTCGTGCTGGCCTGCAATACGGCGGCGGCAACGGGGCTGCGCCGGCTCCAGCAGACCTGGCTGCCGGTGCACTATCCCGACAAGCGGGTGATCGGCGTCGTGGTTCCCATGGTCGAGGCGCTGACGGGCGTTCCCTGGATGGCTGCTTGCGATACCGGTAGGCGCGGCGTTGCGGGCAAGACGGTGGCGGTCTTCGCTACGCGCTACACGGTGAACAGCCGGATATTCGTCGACGAAACGGCCAAGCGCGCGCCCGAGATAAACGTCGTTCAGCAAGCCTGCCCGAGCCTTGTAAAGCTGATCGAGGCGGGCGCCCCTTTGCCCGCGCTGCGTCGCGCCGTCCGGCGCTATGTGGCGCTGTTGCGGCATCGTCTCGAAGGGGCTCACCTGAGCGCAGCCCTGCTGGGCTGCACGCATTACCCCTTGATCGAAGCTCTTTTTGCCGAGGCCTTGCCCGATGGCGTGGAAATTTTTTCGCAGCCGAAAATAACCGCGCAAAGCCTGGTCGCCTACCTGGCCCGCCATCCCGAATTCCGCAGTGATCTCGGGCCGGGCGTCTCTTTTTATACCTCGACGGCGCCCGAAGCCATTACGCGACTGGCCCAGCGCCTGCTGGGCGACAGCCAGATCCAGTTCCAGAGGCTGGAGGCCTGCAAGGCCCAAGTCTAGCCGCCGGCTTGTGGCCTTGTCTTCGATGGTTTCAAGCCTGGGCAGTTGCTACAGCGGCGGGAGTGGGGCGAAATGCAACGCCGAGCCAATGGCAAATTCTTGTCGCATTTTGAGCCCCTCATGAAGATCCATGATCTGTTTTAACGTTTAGTCCATGTTCTTGGTGTCGGCCTTTGGCGCTGGTTTTGCGGCTTTGGTCTTTTCCTTGCTTTGGTCTCCGGCGATCGCCACACTGAACAGTTCGGGCTTCAAGGTTTCGCGCAGTGCGGCGTTCACGTCCTTCGCGGTCAGCTTTTCCAGTTCGTCGTCGATTCGCTGCGACCAGGTAAAGTCGCGGCCCAGTTGCAGGTAGTTGATCCATGCCGCGGCCAGCACGCCGTCGCGGGTGCGCGCCAGCCGGCGCAGCTTCAGCATGGCCTCGACCCCGGCCTTTACCTCGGCGTCGGTGAAGCCGTCGCGCAGCGCGCCAGCCAGTTCTTCCTTCATGGCCTTGAGCAGGCGCGCGCGGTTTTCCGGCGCGTAAATCGCGTATAAAGACCAGCTGCCGGAAGGCTCGAAGGAAGACGCATCGAAGCCGCTGCTGACGGTATACGACAGCCCGTCCTGCACCCGCACCCGATTCCACAGGCGCGAGGTTTGCGACCCGCCCAGCAGGTAGTTGGCGACGGACAAGGCCGCGTAGCGCGGGTCGGTGTCCTGTATTTTCACGGGCAGTTGCGCCATATAGACCGCATTGGCCTTATCCGGCGTATTGATGTCGAACGTTTTCGCCGGCACGGCGCGGTAGGGGTCGGGTATGCGCGTGTAGGGGGCGGCCTTTTTCCAGCCCGCGAGTCCTGTACTCAATGCTTTCTTGACGGCATCGGGTTCGAAGGCGCCCACCGCCGAGAAGCGTATGGTGCCGGCGCCGTAGAAGTCGTTGTGGAACTTGACCAGGTCGTCGCGGGTAAGCGCCGCGATGTTTTTCAGGGACTCGTCGAAGCTGGGCGTATACCGCACGTCGTCGCGTGCCCAGGGGTTGTCGTGGCGATCCAGGGCACGCGCGGCCAAGGCCTGTGGATTGGTCATCGAGCTTTCGATCGAGGCGCTGACCTGCCTCTTGAATTCCGCCACCTCTTTTTCGGGGAAATCAGCATTGCGCAGAATGTGCAGCGTCAGCTCGACCAGTTGCGGCAGGTTGTCGCGGGTCGTGGACATGTCGGCCACCACCACGCCGGCCTGCCCGCTGAAGTCCAACTGGGCCTGCAGCGCATCGAGCTTGTCCTGAATGTCCTGGCGCGACAGGTCGGGGGTGCCGCGATCCAGCAGTTCGGCGGTTGCGGCGGCGTTGGTGCGCTGCCCCTTGAGCCCCTCGAGGTTGCTGAACTGGATGACCAGGCTGGCTTCCACCCGGTTGCCGCGGGTGGGCTTGGGCAGCAGGGCCAGTTGCACCTGCCCGTTGGGCAGGGATAGCGGGGTACGCAGCGTGTGCGCGTCGATGTTGGCCGGAGTGGGGTCGAAGGCGGCCACGGCGTCGGGCGCGGCCTTGCCCTGGAAGTTCGCCAGCTCGGCGGCCAGGTCGACCGGCTCGGGCAGGGGAGCCCGCACGGGCTTGTCGGTGGGAATATACAGGCCGTCGTTGCGGTTGCTGGCAACCAGGTAGTCCTGGATGACTTTTTGCACTTGGGCCAGCGTGGTTTTTTCCACTTGGTCGTGCTGCGCGAAGAACAGGCGCCAGTCGCCGGCCGCCACGGCGGCCGAAAGCACGCCGGTCAGACTGGCGGGGTCGGCGTAGGTTTGGGACCAGGCCGTGTTCCACTTGCTTTTTGCCCGATCCAGCTCGGCCTGGGTAAACGGCTGCCGGGCAATGCCGGCCAGCGCGGCGTCGAGCGCCTGCAGCGCTTTTTCGGGATCCATGCCGGAATCCAGCTTCGCCCCGAACAAGGCGTAGCCCGGCTGCTTCATGGCTCGGGCGAATCCGAACACGCTGGTGGCCAGCTTTTTTTCCACCAGGGCATGGTACAGCCGCCCCGAGGGCGTGTCGCTGATCATGTCGACGCCCAGGTCGAAAGGCACGTAGTCGGGGCTGCCCGCCTGGGGTATGTGGAACAGCGCGGCGACCAGGGGATTGCCGCCGTGGCGGCGGACGACGACCTTGCGTTCGCCGTCCTGGACGGGCTCGACCGTGTATTCGGGCGGCAGTACCCGCTGCGGCTTGGGAATCTTGCCGAAAGCCTGGGCGATGACGCCCAGCGTGGCGGCCGGATCGAATTTGCCGGATACGATGAGCACGGCGTTGTCGGGCTGGTAATACAAGTGATAGAACTTGCGCAGTTGCTCGATATCCACGTTTTCCACGTCCGAACGCGCGCCGATGGTGTCCTTGCCGTAGCCGTGCCACATGTAGGCGGCGGCCTGCATTTTTTGCATCAGCACTTCGAACGGGTTGTTTTCGCCGGACTCCATCTCGTTGCGCACCACCGTCATTTCCGAGTCCAGGTCCTTGCGGCTGATCAGGGAATTGACCATGGCATCGGCCTGCCAGTCGATGTACCACTTGAGCGTCCCGGAATCGGCGGCGAAGCTGGCGAAATAGTTGGTGCGGTCTTCGTTAGTGGAGCCGTTGGCCCTCAGTCCGCGCTTGGAAAATTCGGCCCAGGGGTCGCGCAATGTGGGCGAGCCGCGGAACAGCATGTGTTCCAGCAGGTGGGCCATGCCGGTTTCGCCCCGGCCTTCCTGCCTGGATCCCACCAGATAGGTCATGTTGACGATGGTGGTGGGCTTGGAGTCGTCGGGCGTAAGCAGCACGACCAGCCCGTTCTTCAGCGTGTATTGCGTCGTGCCCTCGATGGACGGGCCTTGTGTGACGCCGGCGGGCAGCTCCAGCGCGTTGGCGGCCGCCATGAAGGCGCCCAGGAGCAGGATGGCGGCGGCGTTCAGGATTCGTGCTAAGGGCAAAGGCATAGGGTTGTTCCTGGCGGGTGGTGGGGCAAAGGTTATTTGGAGAGCTTTTCCATGGCCAGCTTCAGGCCGGCCACGGTCATGCCGTACATGCGATCGTGCATGATGTTCTTGATAAGGGCAATGGACTGGCGATATTCCCAATAGCCCTCGGGCTCGGGGTTCAGCCAGACCGATCTGGGCCAGTTGTCGAGCAGGCGCTGCAGCCATGCCGCCCCGGTTTCACGGTTGTTGTGTTCGACCGAGCCTCCCGGCTGGAGTATTTCGTAAGGGCTCATGGTGGCGTCGCCCACGATGATCAGGCGCCAGTCCTCGTTGTACTTGCGCAGTATGTCCCAGGTTTCGATGCGCTCGGTCGAGCGGCGCCGATTGTTCTGCCACAGCGATTCGTAGGGGCAGTTGTGGAAGTAATAGACCTCCAGGTTCTTGAATTCGCTGCGCGCCGCCGAAAACAGCTCCTGGATGCGCTGCACATGGTCGTCCATGCTGCCGCCCACGTCCAGCAGCATCAGCACCTTGACGGTATTGTGGCGCTCGGGAACCATTTTCAGGTCCAGGAACCCCGCGTTGCGGGCTGTGCTGCGGATGGTGTGGTCCAGGTCCAGCTCGAGGTCGGCGCCTTCGCGCGCGAAGTGGCGCAGCCGGCGCAGCGCCATCTTGAAGTTGCGCGTGCCCAGCTCCTGCTGGTCGTCGTAATCGCGGTATTCGCGGTTTTCCCAGACCTTGACGGCCGTGCGGTTGCCCGCCGAAGGCCCGCCCACCCGTATGCCTTCCGGGTGATAGCCGCCGTGGCCGAAGGCCGAGCTGCCGCCGGTGCCTATCCACTTATTGCCTCCGGCGTGGCGCTCGTCCTGCTCCTCCAGGGTTTTCTTGAACAATTCCATCAGCTTGTCCCAGCCGTGTTTTTCGATCGCGGCCTTTTCCTCGGGGCTGAGTTGTTTCTGAAAATCCTTGAGCAGCCAGTCCAGCGGGATTTCCTCGTCGGCCGGCAGGGCGGCTTCGAGCGTGCGGTAGAACTCGCCGAAGGCCTGGTCGTAGCGGTCGAACAGGGTTTCGTCCTTGACCAGCGTCATGCGCGCCAGGTAGTAGAAGTCATGGACCGTCGGCGGCATGATGCGGGCTTGCAGCGCCTCGAGCAGCGTCAGGTATTCCTGCACCGAAACAGGCAGCTTGCGGGCGCGCAGGTGATAGAAGAAGTCAGCCAGCATGGTGCAGGTTCAGCCGGTATTCCAGGTGCTTTTCGACTTCCGGCCATTCGCCCGCGAGCAGGCTGTACATGACGGTGTCGCGCACTGTGCCGTCGCGGCGCAGCATGTGATGGCGCAGGACACCGTCTTTATGGGCTCCCAGGCGTTCGATGGCCCGCTGCGAGGCGAAGTTGAACTTGTCGGTGCGCCAGCATACGACCTGGGCGCCCAGGTGTTCGAAAGCGTGGCGCAGCAACAGCAGCTTGCTGGCGGTGTTCACATGGGTGCGCTGCCAGCGCCTGGCATACCAGGTGTGGCCGATTTCCAGCCGGGCGATGGCGGGGACGAAGTCGTAGTAGCGGGTGGTGCCGATGACCTGCCCGCTGCCTTGCTCGACGATGGCGAAGGGCAGCATATTGCCCTCTTGCTGGCCTTTCAGGGCGGTTTCGATGTAGGCGGCGGCTGCGCCGGGCTCGGGCACCGAGGTGACGCGCAATTGCCAGAGCTTGCCGTCGGCGGCGGCCGCTTCCAGGTCCGCCGCGTGTTCGGGGCCCAGAGGCACGAGCTTGACACCGTGGCCTTCCAGGGTAACAGGCGCGGGAGGGCGATGAAATCCTTGGGTTTTCAGCATTGCTTTTCCTTGAGGGCGATCGGGGCTTGGCCCTAGCGGCGGCCGGCGCGCGTCATGGCGGCGAGGCGGCGCAGCAGCGTCAGGTCTTGCTCGTTCTTGAGCAGGGCGCCGGCCATGAGCGGCAGATCGCCCGCGGTGCTGGCGATACTGGCCGCAGGCACGGCCTCGTTCAGCAGCAGGCGCAGCCAGTCCAGGAACTCCGAGGTCGACGGCTTTTTCTTGAGGCCCGGCGCATCGCGCAGCGCAAAGAAAGTGTCCAGGGCGCTGCTAAGCACGTCCTGGCGGATGGAAGGGTAGTGAACCGCCACGATGCTCTGCATGGTGTCCCGGTCGGGGAAATTGATGTAATGGAAAAAGCAGCGCCGCAGGAAGGCGTCGGGCAGCTCTTTTTCGTTGTTGGACGTGATGATGATAAGAGGGCGGTGGCGGGCCTTTATGGTCTGCCGGGTTTCGTACACATGGAACTCCATGCGGTCCAGCTCGCGCAGCAGGTCGTTGGGGAACTCGATGTCGGCCTTGTCGATTTCGTCGATCAGCACCACCACCGGCTCGTCGGCCTCGAACGCTTGCCACAGAACCCCCTTGACGATGTAGTTGCCGATGTCGCGCACCTTTTCGTCGCCCAGTTGCGAGTCGCGCAGCCGGGAGACGGCATCGTATTCGTACAGGCCCTGGTGCGCCTTGGTGGTGGACTTGATATGCCATTGCAGCAATGGGCGCCCCAGGGCGGCGGCCACTTCCTCGGCCAGCATGGTCTTGCCGGTGCCGGGTTCGCCCTTGATGAGCAGCGGGCGTTGCAGGGAAAGCGCCGCATTGACGGCCATTTTCAGGTCGTCGGTGGCAACGTAGCGCTCGGTTCCCGAGAAGCGTTCGGAAGAGGGGGCCGGGGCTGCTGAAGTCATGGTCAAGTCCGTATATTTACAACGTTGGTAGGGATACATAGCGTACACAATGACAATTATCGTACAATCCGTCAGGTTCGTCGGTTCAGCAGGAGAGGGGCCGGCTTTTATTTACCGCCAAACAAGAGCTATTATGAAGTTGCGAATTAACCTGACGCGCGCATTGTCTGCGCTGGCCTTCACGGCTGCTTCCTGTGGGTTCGTCGGCCAGGCCCAGGCGGCCGACAAAGCCCCGGTGGGCAATGCAAAAGCCGCAGTCGACAAGATTTCCATGTGTATCGGGTGCCACGGCATCCAGGGCTACAAAGCCAGCTTTCCCGAGGTGTACCACGTACCCATGATCGCCGGGCAGAACGCCGATTACCTGGTTGCGGCCCTCAAGGAATATGCCAGCGGCGCACGCACCTTCCCCACTATGGAAGCCATTGCCAGGTCATTGTCCGATCAAGACATGGCCGACATCGCCGCTTACTATTCCAGCCTTAAATAATCGGGAGCCGATATGAAGAAACTGACTCTCGCCGTCGTGGGTTCCCTGTTCGTGGTTGCCGGTACCGCCGCGCACGCTGCCGATCTTGCCGCCGGCCAAGCTGCTTTCCAGAAGTACACCTGTGCCAGTTGCCACGGCGCCGACGCCAAAACCCCCATCATGCCGGCTTATCCCGTCCTGGCGGGCCAGCACGAAGACTACATCGCCCACGCCCTCAAGGCCTACAAGCGCGGCCAGTCGGGCGCACCCGCATCCGCCAACGTGCGCAAGAACGCCATCATGGGCGCCATGGCCGCGCAGCTAAGCGAAGCCGACGTCGCCAACATCGCCGGCTGGCTGTCGTCCTTGCCCGGGCCCTTGTCGGTCCACAAGTAATCGCGCTTTGGCATTGCCGGGCCGCGCCAATGGTTGGCCGCCCCGGCGGTCAAGCAAGCCGCAGCCGCCGATTGGGCCGTTTGCACTTCCTCACGGAATAGCGGCTTTTGCGCAGCATGGCGGCTCAATGAAAAAGGCCTTCACGCGAAGGCCTTTTTTGTCGCCGGGCCGCCC
This sequence comes from Eoetvoesiella sp., assembly GCF_035555955.1. Taxonomy (NCBI): domain Bacteria; kingdom Pseudomonadati; phylum Pseudomonadota; class Betaproteobacteria; order Burkholderiales; family Alcaligenaceae; genus Eoetvoesiella; species Eoetvoesiella sp. The sequence goes on from NZ_DATMGA010000015.1 coordinate 22,836, forward strand.
CAAGACAAAAAGCACCCCCTTGGGGGGCAGCAAGCTGCGTAGCAGCGCGGCGTGGGGGCCTTTTTCCTTTTTCTTTTTCATTAGCGGCGGGAAACGCGCCGCTTGATCAGTTCCAGATAGCCTTCGTTGCTGAAGGCCGTGCCCAGGCGCTGGGCCTCCCACACCACTTCCCCCAGGCATTCCATGATTTCGTGCGCGGCCTGATGCGGGTCGTGCGTGGCCAGCAGCTGCTGGTGCAGCGCGCGAATGCCGGGCGGCTGGTCGACCTGAAGCTGCTCCGAGATGGCCAGGTGCATGGATAAATGCAGGAAGGGGTTGGTCCGGCCCTGTTCGACGGTGTAGTCGAGTCCGGCGGCGTCGGGGTCCTGCAGGACTTCGTGGTATTCGGGGTGCTGCAAAACCCAGTCGGCCGCCATGGTCTCGAGCGGCGTCAGGACTTCACGGGAACGATGTTTGCGCCAGGCTTCGCTGAAAAAGGCGCGAACCTGCTCGCGGGACGGATTGAACATGGCCATGCATAAAACCTGTAAAGAAACCATTTTACCCGCGCCGCGCATTGCCCATCGTTAGCCGTTAAAATGGCGGGAAAATCTGCGGTACACTGGTCTTATATAAGACTACGTTTATAATGACGGTCTTTTCCGAAAGACCGAAGCGGTTTGCACGCGCTGCAACCGTTCGGGTCGTTCGCATATACGGTACCGCTTTTCTTATTATTAATGGAGCAACTGGAGCATCCATGGCTTATCAGCATATCAAGGTCCCGACCTCGGGCCAAAAAATCACGGTTAACGCCGATTTTTCGATCAACGTTCCCGACGAGCCCATCCTGCCGTACATCGAAGGCGATGGCACAGGTGCCGATATTACCCCGGTCATGCTCAAGGTTGTCGACGCAGCCGTTGCCAAGGCCTACGGCGGCAAGCGCAAGATCCACTGGATGGAAGTCTACGCCGGCGAAAAATCCACCAAAATCTACGGCCCCGACGTCTGGCTGCCCGAAGAAACCCTCGAGGCCGTCAAGGACTACGTGGTTTCCATCAAGGGCCCCCTCACGACCCCCGTCGGCGGCGGCATCCGTTCGCTGAACGTGGCCCTGCGCCAGCAGCTCGACCTGTACGTCTGCCTGCGCCCGGTGCGCTACTTCAAGGGTGTTCCTTCGCCCGTTCGCGAGCCTGAAAAGACCGACATGGTCATCTTCCGCGAAAACTCCGAAGACATCTACGCCGGCATCGAATTCGAAGCCGAGTCCGAAAAGGCCAAGCTGCTCATCGATTTCCTGCAAAGCAAGCTGGGCGTCAACAAGATCCGCTTCCCGGCCACCTCGGGCATCGGCGTCAAGCCCGTTTCGCGCGAAGGCACGCAGCGCCTGGTCCGCAAGGCCATCCAGTACGCCATCGACAACGACAAGCCCTCGGTCACCCTGGTGCACAAGGGCAACATCATGAAGTTCACCGAAGGCAGCTTCCGCGACTGGGGCTACGAACTGGCCCTGAAGGAATTCGGCGCCCAGCTCATCGACGGCGGCCCGTGGTGCAAATTCAAGAACCCCAAGACGGGCCGCGACATCGTCGTCAAGGACGTCATTGCCGACGCCTTCCTGCAGCAAATCCTGTTGCGTCCGGCCGAGTACTCCGTCATCGCCACGCTCAACCTGAACGGCGACTACGTGTCCGACGCCTTGGCGGCGCAAGTCGGCGGCATCGGCATCGCTCCGGGCGCCAACCTGTCCGACTCCGTGGCCATGTTCGAAGCCACCCACGGCACGGCTCCCAAGTACGCCGGCAAAGACTACGTGAACCCCGGTTCCGAAATCCTGTCCGCCGAAATGATGCTGCGCCACATGGGCTGGACCGAAGCGGCCGATCTCATCATCAGCAGTATGGAAAAATCCATCCTGTCGAAAAAGGTCACCTACGACTTCGCCCGCCTGCTCGAAGGCGCGACGCAGGTATCGTGCTCGGGCTTCGGCCAGGTCATGATTGACAATATGTAAAAGTTGGCCTGACCGTTCAAGGCTCAGAAAAGCCCTGTTCTCTAGCGAGAACAGGGCTTTTTGCTGTCCGGCCAGGTCCTTATGAGGGTGTCGGCGGCCAATCGGGCATGGGGTTGGATTTGCTATTATGCTGCTTAAATATTTGCCGACCTCGGGAAACCAGCCCCGTGGGCATGACAACAGCCGGGAGCGCGTACGATGCCATTGCAGATGCCTGTTCTTAAGCTTAGCCGGCGAACCGTCAAGATACTGGCGGGCTGTGCGGCCGCGCTGCTTGTCCTGGCGGCCCTGTCGGCCTGGCTCGTGCCGAAGGCCGTGCGCTACGCGTTCACTCACAACGTTGCCGAATTGCTGGGCCGCCGGGTGGAAGTCGGCGAAATCCGCTTCAACCCCCTTACGCTGGCGCTGAGCGCCCAGAACCTTGCCATCGACGAGCCCGGGGCAAAGCCTCTTCTGGCGATCGGCGAAATCGATCTGCGGGTGGCCTGGCGCTCCATCCTTCTGTTCGCGCCCATCCTCGACCGCATCCATATCGATAAGCCCCAGGTCTCGTTGGTGCGTAAGGATGCCACGCATTTCAACTTTTCCGACATTGTCGAACGGCTGGCGAAGATGTCGGCCGATCAGCCGAAGCCCGAGCCGGAGGCAAAGGGCCTGCCGCGCTTTTCCCTGAACAACCTGCTGCTGACCGGCGGCGGCATCGACCTCGACGACCGCGTCACCGGCCGCAAGCAGACTATCGCCGACCTCAAGCTGGGCATCCCCTTTATTTCGACACTCGGCTACGCGACCAAGATCGACGTGCAGCCCGAGGTGCGCATGCGCATCAACGGCAGCCCGTTCGACCTCACCGGCACCGCCTTGCCTTTCGATACCGTGCGCACGTCCACGCTGGACGTGACGCTGGACGGGCTGGCGCTGGACAAATGGGCGGATTTCTGGCCCGTGCCTTTGCCCGTCCGCCTCAAGAGCGCCTTGCTCGATTCCAGGCTGAAGGTGTTGTTCGAACAGCCGCAGGACGCCGCGCCGCGCATCCGCGTGCAAGGCGACCTGGGTTTGCGCCAGCTGGACGTGGCCGAATCCTCCGGAGCGCCGCTGCTGGCCTGGGACAGCCTGAAGTTCCAGGGCCTGTCCGCGGATCTGGGCGCACGCACGATTTCCATAGGCGCGATTACCCTGGAAAAACCGCAGGTGGAAGCGCACCGCGATGCCCAGCAACTGAACTGGCAGCGCGTGGCCGCCGGCTTCGCCAAACTGGGCGGCCCGGCACCCAAGGCCCCCGGCGCAGCGCAGACGCAGGCCGCTGAATCCCGGCCCGCCGCGAAAGAAGCCGAGGCGGCCGGCCAGGCTCCGGCCAAATCTGCATCCGAGGCCAAACCCGAACCGGCACCCGCATCCGAGGTCAAATCAGAAGCGACATCCGCATCTGCAATGGCATCCGTTCCCGCGTCCGAGGCTGCATCCGAATCTGTACCAACACCCGCGCCGACGCCCGCATCCAAGCCCACGTCGGAAACCGCACCTGGCTCCACGCCCGCCAAGCCTGCCTCACCGGCCTGGAAAATTTCCATCGACACCGTCAGGCTCGAAGCCGGCGAGGTGCACTTGCGTGATGATCCCGTCGGCCTGGACTACCCGCTTAAAGGGCTGAGCGCCGAAATCCAGCATATCGCGTTGCCGCAAAGCGCGGGCCAGCCCATGCTTGCGCAACTGAACATGGATAACCCATCGGATGGCAGTTCTTTGCGGGTACAGGCGCCTGTCGTCCTTCAGCCGCTCTCGGTCAAGGCGCAGGTTCAGCTCCATCAGTTCGGGTTGGCCCCGCTTGCGGCGGCGGTGCATCATTTTGCGCCCATAACCATACAAAAAGGGCAATTGAGCCTGGAGGGCAACGTCGAGGTCGCGGGCACGGCGGTTCAAGCCCGCAACGTGACGCTCGGCCTGACGCAATTCGCCGCTCGCGACGAATCCGTCAAGCCGGGCGTGGACCTATCCGTGGGATCACTGGCGCTGAAAGCCGATCGTTTGGCCCTGGACGCCGAGCCGACGACCTTCACGCTCCAGGCCGACGGCATCCAGAAAAAAGGCACGCTGGCGCTCAAGGGCTCCCTTACGACGCAACCCTTGTCGTTGAAGACCTCGGTTGACCTCGCCAAATTCGACACCGCGTCACTCGCCCCGTACATCGCCTCCAGCTTGAACGCCACGGTGCGCAGCCTGTCCGTGGGCGCGCGCGGCAACGCGGAATTCGCCCTGGCTGGCGAGGGCAAGCCCATGCGGGCGGACTGGCGCGGAGCTGTCCAGGTCAATGACCTCGATCTCCAGGACCGAGTGAACAAGGCGCCATTCCTCAACTGGAAGCACCTTGGCCTGAGCAATATGCATATCGCCATGCAAGGCCCGAAACTCCAGCTGGGCTTGGGCGACATCCTGCTGGATGACTTCTACGGCAACATTCTGCTCAACAGCAACGCCCACCTGAACGTGGCGGACGTCCTGGTGAGCAAGGGCGAGGCCGCCGGCTCCATCACCCAGGACACGCAAACCCGCCGCGCCCGTGCCACGGAAAAGAGGCAGACGGCCCGGCGCGCCGACGCCGGACCCGACATCTCGATCAACAGTGTCAAGCTCAAGCGCGGCCGCATGACGTTCAACGACCATTTCGTGCGGCCCAACTACCGCGCCGAGTTGTCCTCCATCGACGGCACGCTGACCGCGGTATCGTCGGCCAAGCCCACGCCGGCCAAGGTCAGTGTCGCCGGCCGCGTCTACCGCACGGCTCCCTTCTCGGTTTCCGGCACAGTGCAGCCTTTCTCGCGCTACCTGGCGCTGGACCTCAAGGCCACCGCCAAGGGCGTGGATCTGCCCCGGTTCACGACGTATTCGTCCAAATACGTGGGCTACGCCATCGAGCGCGGCAAGCTGTCCGTCGACCTGCAATACCAGATCAAGGACCGTGCCCTGCAGGCCAGCAACAAAGTGCTGCTCAACCAGCTCACCTTCGGCAAGCCGTCCGGCAGCGCCGATGCGGTCAAGCTGCCGGTGCTGCTGGCCGTCTCCCTGTTGAAGGACGCCAGCGGCAACATCGACATCAACCTGCCTATCTCCGGTTCGCTGGACGACCCTGAGTTTTCGATCGGCGGCATCATCATACAAGTGATCGTGAACACGCTGACCAAGGCGGTGACGGCGCCCTTCAAACTGCTGGCCTCGGCCTTCGGCAGCGGGGCGGACCTGTCGCACATCGACTTCCTGCCGGGCAGCGCCGCGCTCGACGACAAGGCCAGGTCCAGTATCGCCACCCTGGTCAAGGCGCTTTCCGATCGTCCCGCTTTGAAAATGGACATCACCGGCCGCGCCGATCCGCAAGCCGACGAGGCAGGGCTGCGCCAGGCATGGCTGGACGGCCAGATTCGCAAGCTCAAGGCCAAGGCGGCTGGCGTGAAGAAGTCCGAAGCGGCGGGCATGTCGCTGACCGACGCCGACCGCGCCAAGTATCTGGAGGATGTCTATAGCGATGCCAAGATCAAGGACAAGCCGCGCAACGCCATCGGCTTCGCCAAGTCGATTCCCCCCGAACAGATGAAGGCCCTGCTGCTTGCCTCCGCTCCGCTGGGCAAGCAGGCTCTGGACAAACTCGCCCAGGCGCGCGCGCAGGCTGTGTATGAACAGATCATGGCGGCCGCCGAGAACCTGACAGACCGGATCTTCATCGTGGCCCCCAAGACCGATGCCGGCAGCGACGACGGCGGGCCCGCCACCCGCGTGGATTTCGACTTGCATTGATCAGAAGCAGTACCAGTTGAAGGCCGGCTTACCTTGCCGGCCTTTTTCATTTCGCGGTGGTGTCCGTGCGCGGCGAAGGCTGGTTCGCCGCTATTTTCCGTATTAACCCCGATGCATGCCTTGGGCCTGGTGGCTATTATTGCATGCAATTATTTATGCAAATAAATGATGGATGGATGGATGGATTGATAAACCGGAGTGCAAGGCCTTGCCGGCGCGCACGAACTAAAGGAGCGTGATATGGAAATACTGGGAATAGCCTGGCTGGGATCCAGAACCGGGGAATACGCGCGCATGCGTGACTTTGCGGCGAATGTGCTTGGCCTGGGCGTTGCCATGGAGCAGCAGAATGCCGTGGTATTCGGCTTGCCGAATGGCGATGCGTTCGAGGTATTCAAACCCAGCGACGAAGAGCACAGCCACTTCGCCCATCCTGTAGCCGGTTTTCTGGTCGCGGATGTCGATGCTGCTCGCAAGGAAATGGAAGACAAGGGCGTAGAGTTTGTCGGAGAGATTCATCGTGGTGTCGCCGGCGAGAATTGGGGAACGGCATGGACGCATTTTTACGCGCCGGACGGCAATCTATATTGCCTCGTCAGCCGGCCCGAGAACCATCCAGGCGGGCAGCGGCGGGCGTTCCGCGAGTTGAGGATCTGCCTTCGCGTCTCCGACCTGGATGCCGCGATGGCCATGTACGACAAGGGGCTGGGCCTGAAGGCGGTGGATGTCTGGGAGCATCCGGGAGGGCAGAGAGGTGCGCTGCTGGCCGTGTGTCCGGCCGCCATAGAGCTGTTTTCCGACGAGCAATGGGAGTTCGTTGACGATCATGAGGTCGGGAGGCGCTATGGCCATGGATTCGCCCTGCGTGTCGAGGTTGACGACGCGGAAAAATCGGCACGGGCGCTGACGGATGCGGGGGCCCGGCAGCTTGGTCCCCAGGCGCATGTGCCATGGGGGCAGGACGTGGTGCGCGTTGCCATGCACGACGAGGTTCATCTGTCGGTCAGCGTGCTGGACGAGCAGGAGCAGGCCGAGCGTCATGCCCAACGCAGCCTGCTGCCTGGCTGATTCACGGACTAGGGAAAGTCCCGAGTATCTTCAGTAACTGCTATTCGGCATAATCCAATTGCGCACATAATTGCATGCAATTTTGTGTCCTTAAACCAAAGAAGAGGAGAACAACGATGAAATGCCGTGCATTATGCAATGCGCTGATTGCTGTAGGCGCGCTGTCCTTCGGCGGCGCCAGCCACGCGGCCGACTGGTTTCCCGTCAAGGTGAAATCCGTGGCGGCCGATGGCAAGGAGTCGATTGTGGACTATCGGCCTGTGGCCAAGGCCGCCCAGCCATGGAAAATCTGTGCGGCGTATCCGCATTTGAAGGACTCCTTCTGGCTTGGCGCGGACTATGGCATGGTGGAGGAAGCCAAACGCCTGGGGGTGAAGCTGCAAGTCATGGACGCCGGCGGCTACGAACACCTGGCCAATCAAATTTCCCAGATCGAGAACTGTGTTGCGGGCGGCGCCAATGCGGTTCTGGTGGGGGCGGTTTCCTACGACGGCCTGAACAACGCACTGGAGCAAGTCAGAAAAAAGAATATTGTCGTCATCGACGTCATGAATGGTGTTTCGTTTAAAGATGTCAGCGCGCGCACCTTGGCTTCGCCGTACGGCGAAGGCTACAACGCCGGGCAGTATCTGGCTAAACGCCATCCGGCGGGTACGGCGCCCGTCAAGGTCGCCTGGTTTCCCGGTCCCGCCGGGGCCGGCTTCGTCGAGTTGTTCAACAAAGGTTTCCTGGCGGGAGTGAAGGGCGGCGCCATCGACATCGTCGAGACCAAGTATGGCGATATCGGCAAGGAAGTGCAGGCGCGCCTCATCGAAGATGCTTTGCAGGTCCACAAGCAGCTGGACTACATCGTCGGGACCGCGGTTACGGCAGAGGCGGGCGTGCCGGTATTGCGGGCCCACGGCCGCAAGGACGTCAAGCTGGTGTCCTTGTACCTGACGCCTGGCGTATACCAAGGCATCAGGGCCAAGACCATCGAAGCTTCGGGGGTGGAGGCAGTCGTCACGATCGGGCGCATAGCCATTGACCAGGCGGTGCGGGCCCTGGAGAAAAAAGAGGTCATTTCCCCTGCCACGCCGGTGGTCGGCTTCTACGACCAATCCAACATCAAGACGCTGGATGCGGGAATCTCCATGGCTCCCCGAGGCTTCAAGCCGGTGTTCAAGGTCGAGTAGGAGGCCTTATGCAAGCCGTATCGTCGAGTCCTACGCCTTCCGCGCAGCGTTTGCAGCCGGACGAGCCGTTTGAATCACGTCGCGACACCCATGCCGGAAGCGCGATGTCCCTGCGCGGGCTCGGCAAGCGCTACGGCACGCATTGGGCATTGAAAGACATCAGCCTGGAAATCATGCCCGGCGCCGTCCATGTGTTTTTCGGTGAAAACGGGGCAGGGAAATCGACGTTGATTTCCCTGCTGGCCGGGGCCAACCAGCCTACGGCGGGCACGCTTGCCATTGGCATGCATACTGGCTGCTTTCGTTCGGTGAACGAAGCGCGCAGCCATGGCGTGCGCGCCGTATTCCAGGAGTTCTCCCTGGTGCCGAATCTTACCGTTGCCGACAATATCGCCCTGGGAGACGAAGCCATGGCCTGGGGCGGCATTCTCGGCAAGGCGCTCATGCGCCGCGAAGCCCGGGCGCTGATCGAGCGGCTGGGCTTCGATCTGGACGAAAACGCGCTGGTGGGCGGATTGTCGCGCGGCAAGCAGCAGATGGTTGAAATCTGCAAGGCGCTGCGCTGCGTGCCGAAGGTGTTGATACTGGATGAGCCGACCGCGTCATTGACCACGCACGATACCCAGGCTTTGTTCGCCTTGCTGGCAAAGCTGAAAGAGCAAGGCACGGCCATTATCTATATTACGCACCGGATGGAGGAAATCGCCGAGCTGGGCGATGTGGTCACGGTTTTGCGGGACGGCGCATGGGTGGCCACCGTTCCAGCCGGCACCGACGAGTCGCATCTTATCGAATTGATGAGCGGCCGCACCCTGGCGGATCTGTACCCGGCGCCCAGGACGGAACTGGGGGCGGTGCGTCTGGAAATCCGCGGCCTGTCCACTGTGGGAAAAGAACTGGACGACATCAATCTGGAAGTGCGCGCGGGCGAAATTGTCGGCGTGGGCGGCCTGGTGGGCTGCGGAAAGAGCGAACTCGGCCAGGCCTGTTTCGGTTTGCTGGAAGCGACGCGCGGCAGTATTGCCGTCGATGGCAAGGCCATGTGCTTCCGGCACCCGGCTCAGGCCATCGAGGCGGGTGTGTGGTACAGCCCGCCCGACCGCAAGCGTGACGGCCTGTCGATGATGCGGCCGGCCAGCGAAAACATGCTGTTGTCCTCATTGGCCTTTGGGCCCGGCCGAAGCCGGCTGTTGCGCCGCAAGGCGGAGGCGGAGACTTCGCGCCGCCTGTCGTCAAAGGTGGATTTTCCTGCTGGACGGCTTGGCGAAGCCGTGGAGAATTTTTCGGGCGGCAACCAGCAAAAGGTATTGCTGGCCAAAGGCCTGGGGCAGGAGATCGATGTTTACATATTTGACGAACCCACCGTGGGCGTCGATGTCGGCGCCCGGGCTGCTGTGTATCGCTATATCGCCGAACTCAGCGCATCCGGAGCGGCCGTTTTGTTGATTTCGTCCGATCTGCCCGAGTTGCTGGGCCTGTCGAACCGTCTGCTGGTCATGCGCAATGGCCGCCTGGTGGCGCAGTTCGACCGGGCCGGCTACGAGCAGCACCTTATTCTTGAACAGTTTTTCGAGTGATCCATCTCATGGCTATTTCACCTTCAAGTACGACAATGTCCGCAAATTCCGTGATCCCAAAGGCGACTGCCATCTCCCCGGTCGGGTGGCTGCGCCAGAATCGTTACGCCTTGGTGCTGCCGGCATTGTTTGTGTTCGCCTTGCTGGTATTCGCCATCATGGCGCCCGACTTCTTCAGCCTGAACAATCAATTGAACGTGTCGCGTCAGGCGGTGTATTTGTTGCTGGTTACCCTGGCGCAATTGATCGTTCTGGTGGGTGGCGGCATCGATCTTTCGGTTGGAACCATCGTGGCGCTGTCCTCCATTGTGGGGGCCATGACAATGAGCGGCCTGTATCAGGACGGGGCGGGTTCGCCGGCCTGGGCGATTTGCGCAGGCGCTTTTGCGGCGGTCGTGGTCGGCGGCCTGGTGGGGCTGATCAATGGAATAGGTGCCGCTGTTTTGCGTATTCCTTCTTTCATGATGACCCTGGGCATGTCTTCCGTGGTGTTTGGCATTGCCTTGTTCCTGAGCGGCGGCGTGCCCATCGACGGCTTGCCGCCCGAGTTCGGCGAAGTCTTCGGCTACGGCACGCTTCTGGGCATACCCGTGCCGGTAGTGGTCATGATCGGTTCGATTGCGCTGGTCTATGTATTGCTGGAGTGGACCCGCTACGGGCGCCATCTTTATGCCATTGGCGGCAATATGCGTGCCGCCATGCTCTCTGGGGTGCGCACCGCACGCGTCACGGTCATTGCCTTCGTGCTGTCCGGCATGTTGTCGGCGTTATCGGGCGTCCTGCTCACGGCACGCCTGAATACCGGCGAGTCGAGCATCGGGGTGTCGTTTCCGCTGGAGTCGATCGCCGCCTGTGTGATAGCGGGCGCCGCGCTGACCGGCGGTGTGGGGCGGACTCTGGCGGTGGTGGCAGGCACGTTCCTGATTGTATTCGTGCAGAACGGCATGAATCTGATGCAGGTCGGCGCTTATGCCCAGACCATGATTGTCGGCGCTATGCTGATATTCGCCATGGCATTTTCAAAGAAATAAAGAATTTTCAGGTGAGGATGGGGAAACGAGATGAATATGAACGAACCGATTATGAACGAAGCCTTGACCAAGGATCCTGGTTTTTACCTGGAGATCGTCAATTGGCTGAACCGCGAAGTCGAACTGCTGGATCTGCTCGAAGAGCGCCAATGGATGGAGACGATGGTCAGCAAGGACATCGTTTACCAGATGCCCTTGCGCACTACCGTGGAGCGGGCCAGGGGACTGGGTTTCGTCGACAAGGCGTTTCATCTGGACGAGCGCTACGGCTCGCTGGACGCAAAAGTCCGGCGCAACGAAACGGGCCTGGCCTGGGCGGAGGATCCGCCTTCGCGAGTCCGCCATCACGTTTCCAATATCCGGGTGGGCGAACGCCAGGGCGATAGGGTCAGCGTGCGCAGCAACGTTCTGGTTTTCCGCACCCGTCAGGAGAATGTCGTGCCGAATATTTATTCGGGAGAGCGCCACGATGTGCTGGGCATTGAAAACGGCGACTGGAGGCTGCTCAAGCGGGTGATCTATCTGGATCACACGGCCATTCCCGCGCACAACCTGGCCTTCTTTTTTTGAATATTCCGGAGCAAAACGATATGTCCATGAATTCCAACTCAGAGGCTTCAAAGAGCAACGCTGAACGCTTGATCGATGAACTTGACAAGGGCGTAGGCTACGGCAGCGTGCCGGCGGCAATTTTCGGCAACGATGATCTGTACAAGGAAGAGCTGAACAAAGTCTTTGGCCGTTGCTGGGTGTTCTTGGCGCATGACTCCGAGATACCCGCCCCCGGCGATTACGTCGTGCGCAAAATAGGCGAGGACGATTTCATCGTGGTGCGCGACGAAGATGGCAAGATCAATGTCATGCTCGACGCCTGTCGGCATCGAGGCGTACAGGTGTGCCGCTCCACGTCGGGCAATACCTCGCATTTTCGCTGCCCGTACCATGGCTGGACCTACAACACCAAAGGCGCTCTGGTGGGTGCGCCCTTGTGGAAGAACGCGCTGGAAGGCACGGCCAAGGAGGATAACGGGCTGGCCCACGCTCCGCGGGTCGAGTTGCTGCATGGCCTGATCTACGCCAGCCTGGACGCCTCGGCGCCGCCATTGCGCGAGTACCTGGGCGGTATGGCCTGGTATCTTGATTTGCTGTTCGGTCTGAACGAGCACGGCGTCGAGGTGCTTGGGCCGCCGCAGCGTTTCGTATTCGACGCGGATTGGAAGTCGGGTTCCGAGAATTTCGCAGGCGATGATTACCATCTGGGCACGCTGCACCGTTCGGTATTCGAAATCGGCTCTTTCCCGGTCTCGTTCGCCGAGAACATGAAGGGCTATCACATCCAGGCCTCTCCGGGGCATTCCCTGAGCTTTTCCATGGCCAACAGCGTGGACGAACCCGGCCCCAAGTTCCTGGGGTTTCCGGAAGCGTTGGCGGCCAGCTTCAATACCGCGCGAATCTCCGCCGAGCAGTTGGAAGTGGCGCGGCGCGCCAGGGTTTTTGTTGGAAATGTGTTCCCCAATTGCGCCATTCTGGCCCTGCCGGTAACCGAGGACGGCTCCAAGCATGCTCCAACTGCTGCGCTCACCGTGCGGCTTTTCCAGCCCAAGGGGCCGGGCAAGGTCGAGTTCTGGAACTGGTTCTTCGGCTACAAGAACATGACTCCAGAGCAGAAAGAGCGTGCCTACACGGCGGGCCTTGGCACCTTCTCCCTAAGCGGCGTGTTCGAAATGGACGACACGGAGCCCTGGACGACGATCAGCCGTTCGGGCAATTCCGTGGCCATCGACAAGCTGGGTTTCAAGCTCAATTACAAGATGGGCACGCCCGGAATCGGTATTGCGGAACCCGTGCGCGAGAACTGGCCGGGCCCCGGCGAGGTTTATCGAACCCGTTACGAAGAAGGCGTGCAGCGGAATATGTACCGCTTTTACGCGGACATGATGAAAGCGGCTCCGGGCGAATGGCCGTCGTTCGAAATGGACGCGGGGCGTTCGACGGCGCTCAGAAAGGACGCCGATGCGAAAGCCCCGTCCGCCGCGGAAGCGCTTGAAAAGTGAGTGTCTACGTGAACGAGCAAATAGCCGGTCAAGGATGGCGGGCGCGTATCGCCGCCGAATACGCCGGGAAGGGGCTGGGGGGCAGGCTGCGACTCGGCGTCCGGCCGGCCGTGGTCGTCGTCGACTTGATCAATGGGTTTACCGACGAGGCGTTTCCCGCCGGATCGAATCTGGACGATGCGGTGCTGGCCACGTCCAGCCTGCTGGCCGCTGCCCGCGAAGCGCGATGCCCTGTCGTCTTCACGACGATTGCATTTTCGGAAGCCATGCTTGCCGATAACGTCTGGCTCAAGAAAATGCCGGCCATGAAGGGGCTGCTTGACGGTAGCCGCTGGGTCGACGTCGACCCGCGATTGGGGCGGCGCGAGGACGAGGTGGTCATTGTCAAGCGCGCGGCTTCGTCGTTTACGGGCACCGACCTGAATTCCTTCTTGACGGCGAAGGGCGTCGATAGTGTCATCATCTGTGGCGCGACCACTTCCGGCTGCGTACGAGCCACAGCCGTCGACGCATGCATGCTGGGCTGGCCGGCGTTCGTCGTGCGCGACTGCGTGGGCGACCGGGCGGTCGAGCCTCACGAGGCCAGCCTGTTCGATATCGACGCCAAATACGGCGACGTCCTGTCGCTGGACGATGCCTTGCAGGCTGTCGCAGCGCGAAAGACGGGAGCTGTAGCATGATCGATGCAGGAGTCTATCCGGGGCTGGAGCCCCGTCTGGTGCTGCCGCAGGCCATTGACGGCCCCATGAGCCTGGCTGCGGAGATCGACGCCGGTACGTATCGCCATCCGGAAGGTGTCGAGGTTCTGGGCGAGTTGGCCATATCGGGCTTGCGCGGCCGCGGGGGGGCGGGTTTTTCCGCGCATATCAAATGGCAGGGCGTTGCCATGGCTTCGGGCGCCAAAGTGGTGGTGGCGAACGGAGAGGAAGGCGAGCCCAGCTCGTTCAAGGATCGCTGGCTGTTGACGCATAGGCCGCATCTGGTTCTGGACGGCCTGCTGTTGGCGGCCAGGGTCTGCGGCGCGCAGCGCGCCATTGTGTATTTATCGCATCCTGAAACCCAGGCGGCCGTTGAACTCGCCTTGCGTGAACTCCGGGACGCGGGCATGTTGAACACCGGGCCCGCGCCCGAAATCTTCATGGTGGAGCCCACCTACGTGGCTGGGGAGGAGACCTCGGTTTGCCGCGCCATCAACGGCGGGCCGGCTTTGCCGCTGTCCAAGCCGCCGCGCCCGTTCGAGCGGGGAGTCGCCGATTTGCCGACGCTGGTTTCGAACGTGGAAACCCTGGCGCATGCGGCCTGGATAGCGCGCCACGGCGGGCAGCGCTATCGCGAACAGGGTACGGCCGATTCGCCGGGCACGGCCTTGGTGACGCTGGCCGGCGCCTGCCGCAAGCCGGGCGTATACGAGATACCGTTCGGTGTGTCGGTTGGAAATCTTTTTGAAACGGTGGGCGGCGGCTTTGTCTCCCAGCCCAGGGGCTTTGCCCTGGGCGGCTGGTTCGGCGGAATGACGGGACCTGGCGGTTCGGCCATTTCGTGCGAGTTCGGGGCTTGCCGCGAGGCCGAAAGCGGTTGGGGCTGTGGCGCCATCACGGTGTTGGGCGAGCATGACGATCCGGTGGCTTTCGCCGCCAAGGTATCCAGCTGGTATGTGGGCGAGTCGGCGCAGCAGTGCGGTGTGTGCATCAAGGGCACCCACGCGATTGCCAAGACCATTCAAACCTTCAACCAGCACGGCGCCAATGATGCCGACAGGGAGAACTTGATCCGTTGGGGAAAGATTTTGCCGGGCAAGGGCGCATGCGCCTTCCTGGATGGCGCCGCCGCATTGGGACGCAGCCTCGTGGCTCATTTCCCGCGCGAGGTTGCGGCTGGAATTTCCAGCGAGAAAGCGCAGCAAGAGCACGCCTGATCGCGAGTTGAGCAATTGATTTTGCATTGGAGAAAACCATGAAAGTACATTTTGACGCGACCAAATGCTCGGGCTATGGCCGCTGCGCCGAGGTCTGTCCTTCGGTATTCAGCATGGGCGAGTTCGGCTACGCCGAGCTGCTTACCGACGGCACCGTGCCCGCCGGCGACGAAGCCAAGGCGCGCGAAGCCGTGAGTGAATGCCCCGAAAAGGCGATTTCCGTATTGTCGGAGTAAATCGGCTGCGGGAACGATTCGGCCGCGAGCGGTTCAGTTTTTATTTAACGAGGTTGGAAATGGATTTGCAGTTGAATGGGAAGGTTGCCGTGGTAACGGCGGCAAGCAAGGGAATCGGCCTGGCGGTCAGCCAGCGCCTGGCCGCCGAAGGGGCGACCGTGGCGGTGTGCTCCCGCAATGCCGGGCAGGTTGTGGGCCAGTTGGCTGCTGTGCAGGGTTCCGGCCGCCTGGTGCCATTTGATCTCGACTTGGGCAATGCCGAGGATACCGGGCGTCTGGTTGAAAGCATCGTGTCGAAATTCGGCCGCCTCGACATAGCCGTCTTGAATACGCCGGGCCCCCGGATCAAGCCGTTTCTCGACACCACGCCGCAGGATTGGGCGGATGCTTACGACATTCTGGTGCGGCCGGTGGTGCAACTGGCTCTGGCCGCTTCCCGGCAAATGGTCGAGCAAAAAAGCGGCAGTGTTGCCTTTCTGACTTCGACCTGGGTCAAGCAGCCGTCGTTTGGCGGTTCGTTGTCCGCCTCCATGAGGTCGGCGTTGTCGACCTTGGCGAAGCAAATGGCCCTGGAGCTGGCGTCGCACGGCATTCGCGTGAATCAGGTTCAGCCCGGCGCGACCGGCACCGACCGTATGTACGACATTGTCCGGATGAAAGCCGGCAAGAACGGAACGTCCCAGGAGGAAGAAATCAGCGAGATCGTCCAGCAGATTCCGCTGGGTCGCTGGGGGTCGCCAGAGGAAATCGCCAATGCGGTGGCTTATCTGGTATCGCCGGTTGCAGCTTTTGTGACCGGAGCAACCTTGCAGGTAGACGGCGGTGCCACGCGTTCGGTCTAGGACCGGCGTAATTTTTGTTTCAGCATGGCAGCTCAGGCTGCCTTGGTGAATGGATTCAAATTCGGAGGTATTTTTTATGACGATGTCTTTGCTGGAACTTTTTACCGAACAGTACAAACTTTGCGGGCTTGATGCGACGCAGACTGTTGCGGTCATCTCCGAAGTCGGCAAGAAGGCCGAGTACGTCGAAGCCGCTGTCGCCGCGGCACGCGCCCTGGGCGCCGGGTCGTTGGTGCTGGGCGCATCCAGCTTGTCGAACCCCACCTTGCCGCCTTACACCTCGGACGGACGCGAGGTGCCCGCCTTGCTGGCGGCAGCCGGCCATTGCGATCTGGTCATCGACGTTACCGTGGGCGGACTGATCCACTCCAATGTCAGAACCAATATCACGGGCAAAGGCAAGCGCATGCTGTTCGTCGCCGAGCCCGCCGATGTCCTGCAGCGTCTCATGGGCAACGATGACTTGCGCGAGCAGGTCAATGCGGCGGCCGAGATACTCAAGCAAGGCAGTGTCCTGCATGTCGGCAGCGATGCGGGCACCGATCTGACGCTGGATATTTCCGGCGGCGACCTGCCCATTACGCGCCAATGGGGGTTTGTCGACGAGCCGGGCCGTTGGGATCACTGGCCAAGCGGCTTCATTGCCTGCTTTCCGCGCGATCGCAGCGGGCAGGGCACGATCGTGCTGCAGGCGGGCGATGTCATCGTGCCCCTGCAGAAGTACGTGCGCGACCCCATTACCTTGAAGGTGGTGGATGGCTATATCCGCAGCATCGAGGGCGATGGCGCCGACGCGTTCCTGTTGCGCGACTATTTCGAACGCTGGAACGATCCCGAGGTATATGCCTTGTCGCACGCCGGCTGGGGCCTGCACCCGGCCGCCAGCTGGGCCGCGCTCGAAGTCTACGATCCCCGCAGCCTGTATGGGCAGGAGTTGCGTTCGGTATCGGGCAATTTCATGTGGTCCACCGGGTCGAACCGCTTTGCTTCGCGCGAGACTCCCGCCCACCTCGACATACCTATGCGTGGCTGCACCGTTTCGGTCGATGGCCGGGCCGTGGTGCGAAAGGGCGAGTTGCAGCGGCTGATGGCCGAAGCGGCCAATTAACGGTTTTGTTTCACGGAAATTCCTGATGGACAAGAAAATACTCGAATCGGCGATTCTCAAGCTGGGCCAGTCCGCCGACCTGCTCGCAAGCTTCAAGGCCGATCCGTCCGGAGTCGGCGCCGGCCTGGGGCTCGATGCGCATTGGGCCGATGTCATTTTTCGTGGCGAACGCAATTTGCTGCGTTCGGCGGGCGTGAACGATGGCATCACCATTTTGGTCAGCCGCTGGTTCCAGGACAACTTGTCGGATAGTTCCAGCAGCGACAAGTTCGTGTTCGACGGGCGCATGTCGACCGAGGTTCCCGATGTCCTCGACAATATCGTGTTTGCCGGCGGCTGTTCGCATGTGCCGGATCTTCTGGCGCGGCCCGAAATCGATCCGCCCGAGGCGATAGCGCGGCTTGAACAGGCGTATGCCCGCTTGAAGTCCGCGCTCGAAGCCGCCAGGCCGGATGTGATCGTCGCGACCACCGATTGCCATTTCCAGAGTTTTCAGACCGGCGCTTTCGTTGTCGGCGTGGGGTCGGAACATGCGGGATCCATGGAGTTCTTCAAGCGTGCCGATCTCGATCTCCAATTGAAGGGTGACGCGCAGTTCGCTGAACAGATTGTGGCAGGGGCGAGGGCGGAAAATCTCGAGGTCGAGGCGGCGCCCGTCGTCAATCTGGATCACGGCCTCATCGTGCCGCTGAGGCTTGCGCTGCCCAGCAAGGACATTCCGGTCGTGCCCATCGTGACGCAGCCGCACCGCTCGTATTCGCCGTTCGGCGCGCGGGCTTTCGGCCAGGCCTTGCGCAAGGCCATTGCCGGTTCGGGCAAGCGAGTGGCACTGCTGGCAACCGGAGGGCTGTCGCATTGGCTGGATCCAGGCAAGTTCGGCGCAGTCGATACCTCGTTCGATGGCTATATCCTGGATATGCTCAAGCATGGCCGAGGGCTCGACCTGGCCAACCTGGAACCCTATCCCCTGCTGGATCACGGCCAGTACGAGTTCCTGAACTGGCTGATTGTGCTGGGAGCCCTGGGGCCAGGCCTGAAAGCCGATGTCTATGCCTACGAGCCTTTGCAGGCATCGGGCGGCGGCTGGACGGTACTGAACATGAATGTCGATGCACAGAGGGTGGCGCATGTCTGATTCAATGAATACCGGCAATAGCTTGCGAGTGGGACTAGTGCAGTTGCAGCCTACCCGTAATGTGGCGGCTAATCTGCAATGGGTTCTGAAAGCCATCCAGGAGGCGGGTGCCCAGGGCGCCGAGCTTGTCGTCATTCCTGAAAATGCCTTGTGCATCGGCAGCAATCAAGAGATGCGTGCGGCCGCGGTAGCCATCGATGGCCCCGAGATCCAGGCGATTCGCGCTGCGGCGCGCGGGGCCCGCGCGGTGGTGGTGTTGGGAGGCTTCAAGCAAAAGTCCAATCGTCCCTTGCTGCAGAACACGGCGCTGGTGATCGATGCCGATGGCAGCATACAGGGGGCCTACGACAAAGTGCATTTGTTCAACGCTGTGGTGGCTGGCACGTCTTTCCGCGCTTCCGATGTCGAGGCGCCTGGCCGGCAACTGGTCATCGCCCAGGTCAAGGGTATCAAGGTCGGGCTGAGCATTTGCTTCGATATCCGCTTTCCGGAGCTGTATCGCCAATTGGCTCTGGCCGGCGCACAGATACTGCTCATCCCGGCTGCTTTTACCCAGACGACGGGCCGGGCCCACTGGGACGTATTGGTTCGCGCCCGAGCCATTGAAAATGCTGCATATGTCGTGGCGTCGGCTACGATGGCTTCGACCGATTCCGTCGAAGCTGGGTTTGCCACATATGGCCACGCCCTGGCGGTTACGCCCTGGGGCGAAGTCATGGCCGATCTGGGTGAGACGGATTTCGCCGTCAAGGTACTGGAGCTGGATATGGCGAAGGTCGCGCAAATCAGGCAGAATTTGCCTGTCTTAGACTCGGTTCAGCCCGATGTTTATACTACGGAGCCCGTCGTCATTTGAAGGAATGGAAGCGGGGTTGACAAGGAAGGCTCATGAAAAACAGCGAAATGCCCGACGGAGTCGTCGAAGTGGCCGAGAAATTCTCCATCGCGAACGAGTTCACCGGCGCTTGGGTGCGCAAGGTCTGGACGCGCAACGGCGAAAGGCTGGAAGTCAGCATCCCCAAAACAGGCAATGTCGTTTACCTGGATGCCATGCAGCTCGAAATCATCGCCCGGCAAAGCCCGGCATCGCTGGCGCGCTTCAATGCGCAAGTCCTTCAGTCGGAGTTTGACCCCGAGTCGTAATATTTGGAGCAACGTGTGGCAGAAAAACGAGGGCACTCGGTTGACGAAATCTATCGGGTTTTGGCTGACCGGATCATCAACGGAGTCTATCTTCCGGGGCGCAAGCTGTCTCAAAGCGAGTTGGCCAACGAGCTGGATGTCAGCCGCACACCTTTGCGCGAGGCCCTGAACCGCTTGCAGGAAAGCGGCCTGGCGGTTGCCGCCACGAACCGCGGAATGGAAGTGTCCCCGGTTACGTTCGAAGAAACCGAGCAGTGGTACGTGATGCGTGTGCTCATCGAGCCGCCCATCGTGGCGGCCATAGCCGGCGAACTCACAAGCGGCGACTTGAAGAAAATGGCCGATGCGTTGCGGCGCATGCAGGACTCGGCGCATCGAACCAAAGATTTCCAGGATGCCCATCATGCCTTCCACGACGTGGCCCTGATCCATTATCCGGAATACATCCGCGAGATGATCGAAACCATCTACGTCAAGATCACGCGCCATCAGCGCACTTATTTCAGCCGGCCGCGCGCGCCCGACGAGTTCTGCGACACAGACCGCCTGCTGCTCGAGGCGCTGGTTGAGCAGGACGGCGAGCTTGCCAAGCACATCCTGGAGTTCCATTTGCTTGATGCCGCCCTGGGGCTGCTGCTGGATGCGGATCCCGACTATGTTCCCAAAGCGCTGCGGCTGGCGGCTCAGGGGCTGGGGATCCATTTTGCGTGCAACGAGAAAGGCGTCCCCGATCGTCCGGCCAAGCTGAGCTGGGTCGGCGGGGCCGTTGACAACCTGCCGCCCATGAAGACTTCCAACGTTTACTACGAACGCTGAGGTAGGCGGATAGGACTTTGGCAAGATTGGATGAGCGGCGTATCGAGGCGGCTCGGAGTATTTGGAACGAACAGGGTTGCAGGGGGCATCCATTATTTTTTTGTCTTTTTAAATGCATGCAAAATTGTATAAATAATGCTCGAAAATTCCGAAAGCCGACCGGAGGCCTAGGGGCAGCGGCCGCCGGGGAAGAAGCACATCGCGTAAAAAAAGAGCAAGCAGCATCAAAAAGCAGGCTTTCGGGACGCAAGCCGATGGCTGTTATCAACTGGAAGGAGGGTAGTACCATGGCCGATCTGGGTGTTTTGTTTCAAGAGGGAAGAATAGGCAAGCTGGTCGTCAAGAATCGTATCGTCAAGTCGCCGCAATCGTCGGCACTGTCCAATCCCGATGGAACGGTTTCACAGCGCACGGTGAACCACTACAAGCGGCTGGCCGAAGGCGGAATAGGCCTGGTGCTGCTGGAATACAGCTATGTGGACGACGACGCCGCGAAATCCATACACAATCAATTGGGCATCAGCAGAAAGGAACACATTGCCGGCCTCGGTTGGCTGGCCGACGAGGTGCACGCCGCCGGGGCCAAGGTGGGTATCCAGTTGGCGCATTGCGGAAGGCAGAAATTCCTGGCGACGGCGCCGATCAAAAGCGCTTCCGACGTATCGTGGGATGAAATCGAGCGCCAGTATGGGGTCAGGCCCCAGCCCATGACGCTCGAGGAAATACGCGGGGTGGTCTCGGCTTTCGGCGATGCCGCTGTGCGCGCCGTCCAGGCGCGCTTCGATATCGTGGAAGTGCATGCGGGCCATGGCTATTTGATCACCAACTTTCTGTCGCCGCATACCAATCGCAGGACGGATGAGTATGGTGGATCGTTCGATAACCGCAGCCGGCTGCTGAGGGAAATCGTGGCCGACATCCGCAAGAAGATTCCCGCGGACTTTCCGCTGAGCGTACGCCTGTCCGTCAGCGACTATGAAGCGGACGGGATTCCCATTGCCGAGACCGTGGAGTTATGCCGCAGGCTGGAAACGCTGGGCGTCGACGTCATCCACGCCTCGGGCGGCCATCATGCCGGAATGGAGTATGAGGTCAGTCCCTGGTATATGCCGCGAGCCTTGCATCGATGGGGCTGGGAGCAGATCAAGGCCGCGCTTTCCATCCCGGTCATCGGCTCTGGCTCGATCGTCGCGCCGGATGTCGCGGCCGATATCGTCAGCTCGGGCAGCGCGGATTTCGTATCGCTGGGAAGGCCTATGCTGGCGGATCCCGATTGGGCTCGCAAGGCGCGCGAAGGGCGCGTGCAAGACATCGTTCCCTGTATTCGATGCAACGACGGCTGTTTGCATCGCGGCCTGAACGATGGCCGAAGCGCGGGCTGCACGGTCAACCCGTCCATGGGGGAAGAGTACCGCTACGCGGTGGAACCCTCGGACGATCCACAGTCGATCGCCGTGGTGGGCGCGGGCCCGGCTGGAATGAATGCGGCCCTCGTGCTTGCCGATCGCGGCCATGCCGTGACCTTGTTCGACGACAAGCCTCTGGGAGGGCAATTGAATGCCGCCGTGCGATCCGAGCTGAAAAGGGATCTTCGCGCCCTGAGGGACTATCTGGTGCACCAGGTGACAAGCCGCAAGATACGGGTCGTTGCCGCTCGCGCCGATGCGGCGCTGCTGCGTGACGGGGGGTTCGATCGCGTATTGCTGGCGACGGGGACGGCGCCTGTCGAATTTGACGGCGATATCGACGGCGAGGCGAAGGTTGTCAAGGCCCATGAAGTGGTTGACCCGTCGAGCCTGGCCGGCCCGGTCGTGATCATTGGCGCGGGGCTGGCGGGATGCGATACTGCCTTGCTGCTGGGGGCGGCCGGCCGCGGCGACGTGACCTTGCTCGAACAGCAGGAAGGCGTTCTGGCCAATGGCTATGTTTTTACCGATGTCATCGGCATGCCGGCTCAACTGGACAAGTACAAGGTATCGGTGCGAACCGGAACAAAAGCCCTGTCGGTCGAGCGCCAGGGTGTGCGGGTGCGCAATGCGCAAGGAAACGACGAACTCGTCCCCGCAAGCACCGTCGTTCTGGCCTGCGGCTATTCGCCGCGGACGGAGCTGCTCGAAACGCTTGGGCGGGAGCTGCCGGACCTGAAGATCGACCCGGTGGGCACCATGCATAAGGGAGGGCGGGTCATGGATGCGCTTCACGATGCATTCTTCGTGGCTCGTCGGTGCTGATTCTTGATGGTATACGGAGAAGAGTGTGAAACGACTCGAAGGTAAAGTAGCGCTGGTAACCGGCGCGGGCGGCGGCATTGGCAGAGGCATAGTCGGCCGCTACGTGGAGGAGGGCGCCAAGGTGGCGGCCCTGGATGTGTCCAGCCAGGGCGTCGACGCGCTCAAGGCATTGCACGGGGATGCGGTGCTGCCGCTGACGGCCGACGTGTCGTCGTGGCAGGACAATTGCGGTGCGGTCAAGGCGGCGATCGATGCCTTCGGCCGTCTGGACGTGTTCGTCGGCAATGCCGGTATCTATGACCACGGCGCATCGCTCGAGTCCCTGGGCGGCGAAGAACTGTCGCGGGCGTTCGATGAATTGATGTCCATCAACGTCAAAGGCTACATCCTGGGCGTGCGCGCAGCGCTCGATGCCTTGCTGGAATCGCGCGGCTCGGTAATCCTGACGGCGTCGTATGCCAGCTTCGCCCCTTCGGGGGGCGGGGTTCTGTATACGGCGGCCAAGCATGCCGTGGCGGGCCTGGTGCGTCAATTGGCCTACGAACTGGCGCCGGATATACGCGTCAATGGCGTTGCGCCGGGGGTTGCGCCGACCTCCCTGAAGGGCATCGGCTCGCTGGGCCAGGGCAACCAGGAGTCCATACTGGATGGCACGGCTGCGATCCTGCCCTTGCCCGCCATCCCCGACGCGGGGGTGTACGGGGCGCTTTATGCATTTCTTGCCTCGAACACCGAGGCCGGCCATATCACCGGCTCCATTTTCAATGCCGACAACGGTCTGAGCATACGCGGGCTGGCCAGGCCGCGCGGCCGCAACGCGGCCTAGACCCTTGGGGCGTTGGCCAGCCCCGGGAGCGTGGCGTTTTCGCCGTCCACGCTCCGGCCCGCAAGCATTGCCGGCCCATGCGCCATGGATTGAATCTCGATTCTGTTTGGCCTATTCTCTTGTTGCAGGCGGCTTATTATTTTTATTATTCAGTGGCCGCTGTTACAAAAAGAGGACGTATATGGCCGCTCTGTTGCTTATCGAC
The DNA here is from genome assembly GCF_035555955.1 of Eoetvoesiella sp. Taxonomy (NCBI): domain Bacteria; kingdom Pseudomonadati; phylum Pseudomonadota; class Betaproteobacteria; order Burkholderiales; family Alcaligenaceae; genus Eoetvoesiella; species Eoetvoesiella sp. The sequence goes on from NZ_DATMGA010000015.1 coordinate 45,980, forward strand.
TTTCTCCCCGCCAGGCTTTTTCGCCGTCAAACACCAGCCACGCCTACGCCAGTTGCTTCCTCCGGGCTTTTGTAACGCCCGGAATCCGCCTATATCTGTACCGGGCGTGGGGTGATTATGGGGTTTACCCCAATCCAAATTTATAATCGCTGTCAATTGTGCTCTCCAAGAAGCCACGCCTAAGAAAGGGAGTTTTTATATGAACCCGACCGCAATATTGCTGGCCACGTTTATATTGTCCATAGTTGGTTTGTTCTTTTTTATCTGGTCCTTGCGAAAGGGAATGTTCGACGCTACGTCTTCGGGCGCCCGGGCCATTTTCACCTCCGGCGAGATCGGGCAGATCGAAGAGCCGTCGGCGGACACCGAGCAGAAACAGCAATTGCAGAAGGTCACCGACGAGCATGGGCCCGATAGCGATTCCGAAGAGGGGGTTTCCCCCATCGAGCTGTCGGCGCGCGAAGAGGCCGACCGCTCAACGGCGTATCCCGTGTACCTCATGTTCGCCTGTGCGGCGCTGTGGCTGGTCATCGCCTCGTTCGCCGGCCTCATCAGCTCGCTCAAGCTGCACTGGCCCGATTTCCTGACCGACTATGCCTGGCTCACCTTCGGGCGCTTGCGCACCATACACTTGAACGCGGTGGCCTACGGCTGGGCGCCCATGGGCACTTTGGGACTGGCGGTGTGGCTGCTGCCGCGCTTGCTGCAAACGCCTTTGCGCGGGGCGCGCCTGGTCATCCTGGGGGTGGTCATCTGGAACGCGGGGCTCATAGCCGGGCTTGGCGGCCTGGCCGTGGGCATCAACGCGGGGATGGAATGGCTTGAAATCCCCTGGCAGATCGGCGGGCTGTTCGCCGTCGGCGGCATGCTCATCGGCCTGCCCATGGCGCTCATGATAGGCCGGCGCAGGGTGCACCATCTATACGTGTCGGTCTGGTACATGGGGGCGGCGCTGTTCTGGTTTCCCACCCTGTACATCGTGGCCAAGGTTCCGGGCGTGCATTTCGGCGTCGAGCAGGGCACCATGAACTGGTGGTTCGGGCACAACGTGCTGGGCCTGTTCTATACCCCCATCTCGCTGGCCTGCATCTATTACTTCCTCCCCAAGGTCATTGGACGTCCGGTGCGTTCGTACAATCTTTCGCTGCTGGGCTTCTGGACGCTGGCTTTCTTTTATGGCCAGGTCGGCGCCCACCACCTCATCGGCGGCCCCATTCCCGAATGGCTGGCCACGCTATCCATCGTGCAAAGCATGATGATGCTCATTCCGGTGATTGCGTTCTCCGTGAACCAGCACCTGACCTTGAAAGGGCATTTCAACGCGCTCAGGTACTCGCCCGTGCTGCGGTTCATTTTCTTCGGCGCGACCATGTATACCGTTTCGTCGATCCAAGGCTCGTTCGAAGCGTTACGCACGGTCAATGCCGTAACCCACTTTACCCACTTCACCGTGGCCCATGCGCACATCGGCCTGTATGGCTTCGTGTCCATGGTGATCTTCGGCGGCATCTACTTTGCCATGCCCCGGGTGCTGAACATTCCATGGCCCAAGCCTGCGCTTATTTCCTGGCACTTCTGGCTGGTGGTGGCAGGGTTTGCAACCTATGCCGTGACGCTTAGCATCGGCGGCATCCTGCAAGGCCTGGACATGCAGGATCCCAATGTTCCGTTCATGCAGGCGGTGGCGGTCACCATACCCTGGCTGGAAGGGCGCTCCATCGGCGGTGCGCTCATGACCCTGGGGCACTTGATCTTCGTGTACCACATGGCTCTCATGACACTGCGGGTCAGCACCACACCATTGTCCTCGGCGATTGCCGCCCCTCAACAAAAAGCGGCGTAACGATTATGGAAAACGAAACCAAGCTATTGGCCGGCGGAATGGTCACCCTGTCGCTTGCGACGGCGGCTCTCGTCGTCCTGCCCTTCTTGCAATTGAAGAACGTTCCTCCCCCCGAGGGGTTGAAGCCCTACACCAGCCAGCAATTGCGCGGGCGCCAGGTGTATATGTCGAACGGCTGCATAGCCTGCCATACCCAGCAGCCCAGCTCGACGGGGGCGGGTGTTGCCGATTCCGCCCGCGGATGGGGCCGGCCTTCGGTGGCGGGCGACTATTACTACGACCAGCCTGTGCTGCTGGGCACGTCGCGCACGGGCCCCGATCTGTTCAACATCGGGGCGCGCCAGCCAAGCGCCGACTGGCAGCTGGGCCATCTGTTCCAGCCGCGCGCCTATGTACCGGGCAGCATCATGCCGGCCTTTCCCTTCCTGTTCGAAATCAAGAAGCCCGGCGATGTATCCAAGGATGAAAGGGTCGTGTCGTTACCTCCGGGAACGGCGCCCGAGGGGCGCGTCGTGGTGGCCCGGCCCGAAGCCATGGATCTGGTGGCGTATCTGCTAAGCCTCAACCACACCTACGACGCCTTGACGCCCGAGCAGCTTAAATATGCCGAAAGCCGCCTGCCGCCCGAACGGCTGAAACAGGACAAGAAACTTGAACAGGGCGGACAACCGGCCGCCAATACGAAACAAGGGGAATCAGATGAAAAGGGCAAAGCAGATGGTGCCAAAGCAAACCCGTAAGTCGGAACACGCCGATCCCAGCGAGCTCTACAATCCGATCCCGCGTGTCATTATCGGCCTGATCATCGGCCTCATCATTTGGGCCGTCTATTATATTTTCACGTCCAATCCAAGCGGTGTCGCCTCGATGGGCGACCACCGCATCCCGTCCGCCCTGGTCAGCAGCGCCGGCGGCAAGGGTGGGGTGGTCGACGGCCGCCAGATCTTCACCGGCACCTGCCAGGCCTGTCACCAGGCCACGGGGCAAGGGCTGCCCGGCGTTTTCCCGCCGCTGGCCGGGTCGTCGTTCGTGAAGGGCGACCCGCACGTGCTGACGCAGATCGTGCTTCATGGCCTGCATGGCCCCATCGAGGTGTCCGGCGCCACCTATAACGGTTCCATGCCGGCCTTCGGTTCGCAGTTCGGAGACGCCGAGATCGCCGCCGTGCTCAGCTATATCCGCAAGGAGTGGGGCAATGCCAGCCCTGCGGTCGATGCCGATCTGGTCAAGCAGTCGCGCGCGCTGACCGCCAAGCGCACCGAGCCCTGGCCCAACGTCAAGGACATCGAGGCGGCCGTTGGCGGGCAGGCCAAGCCGGCGGACGAGAAATCATGAGGCACGGCGCCCTGGCCACGTCGGCGGCGGTTGTGCTGATTCTGTTGCTGGGGTTCACCGCGTTCAGCTTCGTGACGCGCGGCTTTGCCGCCGTGACGTCCGACGGGGTGCGCCGCATCGATCTCGAACGCTCGCCGCGCGCGCTGCCTTCCCTGGCGCTGGTGGATCAATCTGGACAGCCAATGTCGCTGGCTGACTACGCCAAGCCTTCGCCATACACCACGTTCGTCAGCCTGGCGTACATGCGCTGCCAGACAGTCTGCCGCACCAGTGCTTCCGGGCTGGCGTTTCTTCAGCACGAAATCACCAGCCTGGGGTTGCGGGACAAGGTTCGATTGCTGACGCTCAGCTTCGACCCTTCGAACGACACGCCGCAGGTCATGGCCGAACATGCGCGCTCGGTGGGGGCCGACACGGCTTTGTGGCGGACCGCCACGGTGCGCAACACCCAGGATCTGCCGGCTTTGCTGAAGTTGTTCGGCATCGTGGTGATTCCCGATGGGTTGGGCGGGTACTCCCATAATTCGGCCTTGTTTGTCATCAACGAGCAGGGGCGCTTGGCCCGCGCCTACGATACCGACAGGCCCGACCTTGCGCTTGTCGATTACCTGCGTTCGGCGGAGCGCTGACGTGGGCAGGCTGGTTCGCCGCGTCCCGGCATGGTTGCCGGGCGTGTTGCTGGCGGTGCTGGCCGTGTTCCGGCCCTGGTTCGAAGCGCATATGGCGCGGCACATGGGCATTGAGCTTCCCTTGCTGTTTGCGGTGGGCTGGCTGAGCGCCTGCGCGGCGGGGCCGCGCCTGAGCTCCTGGATGCAGCCCTGGAACGCCAAGGGCCTGGCCGCCATGGTGCTCACCGCGCTGGTCACCGCCTTCTGGATGGTGCCCGCCGCATTGGATCTGGCGGTGCTGGATCCGGTGGTCGGCACGATCAAGGTAGCGTCGCTGATTCTGGCCGGCCTGCTCCTGGGGGCTTCCTGGCGCAAGGCGGGGCTGGTCATCCAGGCTTTCTTCCTGTTCAACTGGTGCTGGATGACCATTGCCGTGGGTCTTATCTATCAGGGCGCGCCGCAGCAGCTTTGCAGCGTATATTTGCCGGACGAGCAATGGAGCGCGGGCGCTTCCATGATTTTCTGGGCGGTCGTGGTGTTTCTTGCATGGGTGCCGGGAGCCGTCAAGGGCGCGAATCTGCTGGGTGAGGGCCGGGGGTGATCCGGGCGTGTGGGTTGCCGGGCGGGCTTGGTTGACGGGCAGTCAAGCGAAAATCTAGTTTTTGAGATTTTCCCAGCGTGGATTTGTGCAGGATTGGGGCGCGTGAATGTGGCGTATCCAGGGGCTTTGCACAAGAATTTGCACAGTCTAGGTGCATTCCCTAAGTGTCAACTGCCGATAATTGGTGCAAACTGCCGTTCATGCAGGTGAGGAGACATAGCTCCATAGGGGCAGGCCGGTTAAACGGCATACAAAAAAAGCAGCACATCCCATAAAAAATATAAAGGCACAAAGGCCGGCGATACTCTCGCCGGCCTTTGTCATTGTGGGCATTGCCGATTCAGCCCTTGCCATCGCTGTCTATGCATCGCCGGCCGCCACTGTTCCGGCATCGTATTCATCATGCATTTGGCAGGCCGATGGTTTTCGCCACCTACTGGTCGGCCTGGGGCGCATCTACTTTCAATAGCGCCTGTATGGCGCCGGCGCCGCCATCCTGCTCTCCACACTCTGTATAGGCTTTGACGTCCCGCATTTGCGAAAGCCAGCGCCGCACGGTTTGCTTCAGCACCGAGGCGCCGTCTTTCGAGCCGAAGCCTTTGCCGTGCACGATGCGCACGCATTTTATGCGGTGGGTCAGGCACGATTGCAGAAACTGTTCCAGGCGCCCGCGGGCTTCGTCCAGGGTGGATCCGTGCAAATCCAGGCTGGCTTCGATCGGCCATTTGCCGCGCTTCAGGCCTTTGATCAGATCCGGGCCGTGGCCCGCCTGTAAAAAGCTGGTGTCGTCGTGCTTCAGGCGCGCTGGAGCATAGTGATCCGAAACGGCCGAAAGACTGGCCGTTTCGTGCCCCATGGCGTGCTCGCGGCGTTGGCGCAGCAGATCCGCGGCTTGCGTGCGCGCTGGGAGGCTGGCCCGCCGGGCGCTCTTGAGCGGCTGGACGGTTTTGACCGCCTGCCGGAAAAGGGCCCGGTCTTCCTCGTCGAGTGCCGTTGCTGGCGGGTGGGCGGCCTCTTGGCCGTGATCGTCGGGCCCGGTGCGCGAGGCAGCCTGCCGCTTGACATCCGCCGCCGGGCCCGCAGGCGCTGTGCCGCCGGCGGAACCACGGCGAGATGAGGTTGCGGGGCGCGTCGAGGCCAGCCCCGGTTTTGTCCGGACTGCGGCCTTGGGGGCTTCGGTTTCCCGTTGTTCGTTGCGCAGCCGCTTCAGGTCGGCCAGGCCGGGTTTTTCAGGCCGCATTCTCCAACCATCGCTGTGCATCCAGCGCGGCCATGCAGCCCGTGCCGGCGCTGGTGATGGCTTGGCGATAGACGTGGTCCTGCACATCGCCCGCGGCGAAGACGCCCGGCACCGAGGTTTGCGTGGCCATGCCGTTCAGGCCGCCCTGGGTGATGATGTAGCCGTTTTCCATATTGAGCTGGCCTTCGAAAAGCCCCGTATTGGGCTTGTGGCCGATGGCGATGAAGGCGCCGGTGACGGCGAGTTCTTCGGTTTCGCCGGTTTTGCTGTTGCGCAGGCGCACTCCGGTGACGCCCGAGGCATCGCCCAGGACTTCGTCGAGCTCGCGGAACAGCTTGAGCCTCATGTTGCCGTGGTCGACCTTTTCCATGAGCTTGTCCACCAGGATGGGCTCGGCGCGGAATTTGTCGCGCCGGTGCACCAGGGTGACCGTGGCGCAGATATTGGAAAGGTACAGGGCTTCCTCGACAGCGGTATTGCCGCCGCCGACAACGATAACATCTTGTTTTTTATAGAAGAAGCCATCGCAGGTGGCGCAGCCCGAGACCCCCTTGCCCATGAAGGCCTGTTCCGAGGGCAGGCCCAGGTATTGGGCCGAGGCGCCCGTGGCGATGATGAGGGCGTCGCAGGTATAGAGGCTGCCCGTGTCGCCGGTAAGCGTGAACGGGCGTTTGGAGAGGTCGACGCTGGCGATGTGGTCGAACACGAGTTCGGTTTCGAAGCGCTCGGCATGGGCCTGGAAACGCTGCATCAGGTCGGGGCCCTGGACGCCTTGGGCGTCGGCGGGCCAGTTGTCGACATCGGTGGTGGTCATGAGCTGCCCGCCTTGTTCCAGCCCTGTGATGAGCACGGGCTTCAGGTTGGCGCGGGCGGCGTAGACGGCGGCCGTATAGCCGGCTGGGCCCGAGCCCAGAATGAGGACTTTGGCGTGTTTGGGTGTGGTCATTACAGAAAATCCGAAAAATTCACTTAGGCAATTATAATGAGTCCATGGCTAGATTACCTGCTGCATCCTCCCGCTCCTCGCGCAATGTGCGCAATGGCCCTTCGGCGCTGCAAACCCGCTTGTCGGGGTTGGTCCGCGAAGCGCGCTGGATCCTGTTCGCGGCCCTGGCCGCGTGGCTGGGTCTGGTGCTGGCTACCTGGTCGCCGTCCGACCCCGGCTGGTCGCATTCCGTGCATACGGTGGGCGCCCAGAACGGCGGCGGCATGCTCGGGGCCTATGTGTCCGACCTGCTGCTGTTCCTGTTCGGCTACTCCTCGTGGCTATGGGTGGCGCTGCTGGCGCAGCGCGTGGCCGTCGGGTTTTACCGCCTTACCAATTCCTTGCTGCCCAATCTCAAGCTGGAAGTCTTGCCGCGCATCCGCTGGGAAGTGGGCATAGGCTTCGTATTGTTGTTCCTGGGCGCCATGGGCATCGAGGCCCAGCAATTGCAGGCGCTGGGCGCCAGCCTGCCCAGCGGCGCGGGCGGCGAGCTGGGCAAATTGCTGTCGGCGGCCTTGTCGCAAGGCGTGGGCGTTACCGGCTGCACCTTGTTGCTGCTGGTGTTCATCGCCGTGGGCGCCAGCCTGTTCCTGGGGTTCTCGTGGCTGCATCTGTTCGAACGGGTGGGCCTCTTCATCGAAAAATCCGTCAAGCGCGTGTTCGAGCTCAAGGCGGCCCGTGAAGACCGCCGCGTGGGGCAGGTAAAAAAGGCCGAGCGCGACGAAAGCGTGGTGGCCATACAGGAACAACTGGTGCACGAACAGCCCGTGCGCATCGAGCCCTCTGTCGTTTCGGTGCCCAAGTCCGTGCGCGTCGAAAAAGAAAAGCAGCAAACCCTGTTCGCGCCGTCGCCCGCGGCGGCGGGCGGCTCCGGCGACCTGCCCGAGGTCAGCCTTCTGGATCCTGTCACCGAGAGGCAGGAAACCGTTACGCCCGAAACCATCGAATTCACCTCCCGGCTCATCGAGAAAAAACTGTCGGATTTCGGCGTCAAGGTAACCGTGGTGGCGGCCCAGGCCGGCCCGGTCATCACGCGCTACGAAATCGAGCCGGCCACGGGCGTCAAGGGCAGCCAGATCGTCAATCTCGCCAAGGACCTGGCTCGGGCGCTAAGCCTGGTCAGCATACGCGTGGTCGAGACCATTCCCGGCAAGAACCTCATGGGGCTGGAACTGCCCAATCCCAAGCGCCAAATGGTCAAGCTGTCCGAAATCATCGGTTCGCAAACCTATTACGCAAGCGCCTCGTCCGTCACCATGGCTCTGGGCAAGGACATCGCGGGCAACCCCGTGGTGGCCGACCTGGCCAAAATGCCGCACCTGCTGGTGGCCGGCACCACGGGTTCGGGCAAGTCGGTCGGCATCAACGCCATGATCCTGTCCTTGCTGTACAAGGCCGACGCCTCGCAAACCCGCCTCATCCTCATCGACCCAAAGATGCTCGAAATGAGCATCTACGAAGGCATTCCGCATTTGCTGGCCCCGGTGGTCACCGACATGCGGCATGCGGCCAATGCGCTCAACTGGTGCGTCGGCGAAATGGAAAAGCGCTACCGCCTGATGAGCAAGATGGGGGTGCGCAACCTGGCGGGCTACAACACCAAGATACGCGAAGCCATCAAGCGCGAAGAACCCATCCCGAACCCGTTCTCGCTGACGCCCGACGCGCCCGAGCCCCTCGCCACGCTGCCCACCATCGTTGTGGTCATCGACGAGCTCGCCGACCTGATGATGGTGGTGGGCAAGAAAATCGAAGAGCTCATCGCCCGTCTTGCTCAAAAGGCGCGGGCCGCGGGCATACACCTCATCCTGGCCACGCAGCGGCCCAGCGTCGATGTCATCACCGGGCTGATCAAGGCCAATATTCCCACCCGCATCGCCTTCCAGGTGTCGTCCAAGATCGATTCGCGCACCATCCTGGACCAGATGGGGGCTGAAACCCTGCTGGGCCAGGGCGACATGCTGTACATGCCTCCGGGCACCGGCCTGCCGGTGCGGGTGCATGGCGCCTTCGTCAGCGACGACGAAGTCCATCGCGTGGTCGAATGCCTGAAAGAGCAGGGTGAACCCAATTACGTGGAAGGGCTGCTCGAGGGCGCGCTGGAAGGCGAAACCGGCGATGGCGTGGGCAGCGTGACCGGCTTCGCCGATGCCGAGTCCGACCCCTTGTACGACCAGGCCGTCGAAGTCATCCTGAAAAACCGCCGCGCCTCCATTTCGTCGGTGCAGCGCCATTTGCGCATCGGCTACAACCGCGCGGCGCGGCTGCTCGAGCAAATGGAGCAGGCCGGCCTGGTGTCGGCCATGCAGTCCAACGGCAATCGTGAAATCCTCGTTCCAGCCGGAGAATCATCCAGTGCGGATTAAGCATTATGCGGCCGCCGCCTTGCTGGCGGTCAGCCCCGTCGTTGCGTGGTCGGCCGATGCGCCGGCGCAACTGCACCAGTTCATCGCCAAGGTCGCATCGGCCACCGGCAGCTTTACCCAGCAGACCCTGGTTCGCGACGGCCGGGGCAAGCCGGCGCAGTCGGGGCAGTTTTCGTTCCAGCGTCCGGGCAAGTTCAAGTGGGCAGTCAAGAAGCCCTACGAGCAGCTCGTGGTGTCGGACGGCACTACGGTATATCAATACGATCCCGACCTGGCCCAGGTCACGGAGCGTCCCGTCGACAAGTCCATAGGCTCTTCGCCCGCCGCGGTCCTGTTCGGCTCGGGGGCGCTGGAAGACTCCTTCAATGTCAGCGCCTTGCCCGACAACGACGGCTTGCAATGGCTGCGCGCCAAGCCGCGCAGCGCCGATGCCGGTTTTTCCTATGTCGACATCGGCTTTCGCAACGACCTGCCCGCCCGCCTCGTGCTGCTCGATTCCTTCGGACAGACCACCCGCATCGACCTGGACGGCATCAAGGCCAATCCGTCTTTGCCGGCCGGCGAATTCAAGTTCGTGCCGCCCAAGGGGGTGGATGTCGTCAAGATGAAATAGGCCATTGTGCAGAAGTCCCAGGATCTCTTCGCCAATTCCGCCGCCACGCTGGCCCATACCCCGCTGGCGGAACGCCTGCGGCCCAGAACCCTGGACGAGGTGGTCGGCCAGGCCCATTTGCTGGGGCCGGGCAAGCCTTTGCGCGTGGCTTTCGATTCGGGCCGCCCGCATTCCATGATCTTCTGGGGGCCGCCGGGCGTGGGAAAGACCACGCTGGCGCGCCTGATGGCCGATGGGTTCGACGCGCAGTTCCTGGCCATTTCGGCGGTGCTGGGCGGGGTGAAGGACATTCGCGATGCGGTCGTTGCCGCCCAGGTG